>JANMMA010000013.1:0-17197 GCA_031372815.1 Sphingobacteriales bacterium | reverse complement strand
TGCCTTTCATTCACCGCATAAAACGCATTGTTGTATAAGTTTAGGAGCACTCTTCCTATATCCTGGGGAATGATGTTGATGCTGCCGATGGCTTCATCGAAATCCGTAATAATTTCACAATTAAAATCTTTGTCTTTAGCCCTAATGCCATGATACGCAAGGCGGAAATATTCATCGGCCAATTTATTGATATCTGTGGGTTCTTTTTGGCCGCTTGATGTGCGGCTATGTTGCAGCATGCCTTTTACGATGCCGTCCGCACGTTGGCCGTGGTGTAATATTTTAGTTAGATTTACTTTCAAATCATACACAATGGCTTTCACTTCATCGAAGTTGTTGCTGTCTATTCCTTGCTGCATTTCCTGAAGCAATTCCCCACTCACTTCAGAGAAGTTGTTGACGAAATTGAGTGGGTTTTGTATTTCATGGGCAATGCCTGCGGTGAGTTCTCCAAGGCTTGCCATTTTTTCGGATTGGATGAGTTGCCTCTGGGTAGTCTTTAATTCATTTAGAGCTTCCTGTATTTCACTGTTCTTCTCCTGAAGTATATAATTTGTATTTTGTTTTTGACGATTGTTCCGGTAAAGTAAGAGTCCGATAATACTAAATACCGCAATCAATGCTATGATGGCAGTTGTTTTTAGTTTACCCTCCTTTTCAACTCTATTTTGCTCCGTTTGCTGCAACTGTAATTGTTGATTGAACGCTGCCACCTGGAACTCCTGGAGCCTGGTCTTTTCAATCTTATCAAGGCTGTCCTTTAATAATGTTGCCGACCTTAAATAAGCAAAAGAACTGTCTGTATTATTCTGGTCATGATAATAATCTGAAATTAATCGGTTGGCAATGGCTAATTCTTTTTTGTAGCCACCCCGCGTAAAAGCTTCAAGGGCTTTTCTGGAATACAGAAAACTTGAATCTGCTTTGTTTAACGATTGATACAGACTGGCTAATCGAAGACATGCATATCCAGTATGCCGCGGATTATCCCGCAACTCACTAACCTCGACTGCTCTTAAATAATTTTCCCTCGCGAGATCAGTGTTCCCCATTTTTTTGTAAATATTGCCTACAGATGTATGGGTACCTCCGTCAAATTTTCTGGCATTAACAGGCAACTTTGAATAATAATACAGTGACTTTTGTTCATAGAAAAGGGCCGAATCGAACTTATTCATTTCCAGATAAGCGTCACCAATGTCAGCGTATGTCCCAGCAAGGTTTAAAGTATCTCCTGCAGATTCCAAAAGTGAAATTGCTTCTTCAGCAATCGCAATTTGCTTTTCATAGTTGCCGACAAACAGGTAGAGGTACTCAAGGAAACTATACAGCAAACCGATTACGCTGCGCCGGTAGATTTGTGGTGTTTGTCCCTTACGCAGATATCCTGTTTTTTTTTCATTCGATGGATCTTCGGCAATTTTTATTCCCTGGGTTATTGCTCTAAGTGCCTCAGGATAATTTCCGGTCTTCGTGAGATGCACACTCATTAGTGATAACATTTCAGCCTTGTTCAATGGTAAGTCGAGTTTTTCTGCGATAGCTATCCCTTTGTTACAATAATACAGACCGCTATCAGCGTTTAAATCATCATAAAGACTCGCCAACATTAAACAAGCACCCATACGAACAGTGTCATTCGTTGCATGCTGAAGCATAACATAGGCGCTGTCCATCTGCTTCCCCACCTGTGTTTTGCCAAATACAGGTAAGAACAAAAGCAATAATATTTTCAAATACTTCTTCATGGAATCAATTCAAGCTGACGGTCCTGAATAATAATAAGGTCCCAAATCAAAGGCAGGGCGATCACAACGGTAATTCAACCGTAAAAACAGAGCCTTCATTTTCCCTTGTATCAACCTTCAACTCACCGCCATGGGCTTTCACGATATCATAACTTAAAGACAAGCCCAGACCGGTTCCCTGCCCTGTTGGCTTGGTGGTGAAAAAGGGCTGAAATATCTTATCCCTTACTGCAGCAGGGATCCCGGAGCCATTGTCCCGCACAATGACCCTTACTATATTGACCGACTTTTCTGTCTGCACAGATACTATTGGCTCATAGCCTGCTACCTGCGCCTTTTGTCTTTCTGAAACAGCATAAAATGCATTGGTAAAAAGGTTAAGCACTACCCGTCCGATGTCCTGTGGAATAATACTGACCAGTCCAACAGACTCATCAAATACTGTATCAAGCCTTGCATTAAACGAAATATCTTTCGCACGGATACCGTGGTAGGCTAGCCGAAAATATTCGTCCACCAGCGTATTTATATCAGTAGGTTCTTTTTCACCAACGCTGCTGCGGCTGTGTAGCAGCATTCCTTTCACAATGCTATCGGCCCTTTTCCCATGCTCCCTGATCTTTTCCTGGTTTGATTTGATATCTGTTGCCAGGAGCCTGATTTCTTCCAGGTCACCGTTCTCTATTGCTTCCCTAATTTCTTCTGACAACTCAATATTCACTTCAGAAAAATTATTGACAAAATTCAGGGGGTTTTGAATTTCGTGTGCAATACCTGCAGTGAGTTCTCCCAGGGAGGCCATTTTCTCCGACTGTATTAACTGTGCCTGGGCGGCCTTCAGTTCTTTCAGCGATGCAGTCAGTGCTGCATTAGATTGTTCGATAGCTTTGCTTTTCTGCTCCAGTTCTTCAATCGTTTCTTCAAGCAGTATGGCCGTGGTACGCTTTACCTTTTCTGTACGGTCAAGTTTGAATTCTGTGATCGTGATGATCTTATCAACTTCTTTAAGTTGAGTGATTATGGAAACTTTTTCCGATTCAGAAAGTTGCACATGGTTTTTGATGATCTCAATTAAGTTCTGCAGTTGTTGGACCATTATTGTGCTTGATTTATTTCCATTATTTTTCTTTCAAAACCACACAACAGGTGGTACAGTTATGCATTTCCAGGTTACCCTTTGTTGCCCTTGCCAGTTCCGCATTGGAAAACATCCCAGCCATCGGAACGTTCCAGACATTTTTGATTCCCTCAATTTCCATGTTCATCAATGGCCCCAATGCCACTATCCTGGCTGCACAGCTAAAAACGATGAGCGCATCTGCTTCCGGCATTTCAGTGGCTTTTAGCTCTTCAACTCCTTTAATCACTTTATCCATTACATCAAAATCCGGTGGGATAGAGAAGCGCACTTTAGAACCTTGTGGAACCGAACCGCTGCAATAAAATGAACGGTCCTTCCAGTCGATCAATAAACCTGGTCGCATAACAGGGTCCCCAACCTCCCTTTGTAATTGCAATGGAAAATTAATCATCTCCAAAGCAACCTGCGAATTTCCTTCCTCTATGTTATTAAGTCCGCCATATTTTGTCGTAAGGTCCAGAACCGGGATGTCATCAACTGTATATACATGATTTGCTTCACTCTTAGTGACTGTCCTTACCGTGCCAACAGCCTTCCATCCACAGGTCGCAATGCCTTTAATGGTAATTTTATCTTCATCTAAAG
Organism: Sphingobacteriales bacterium; assembly: GCA_031372815.1. GTDB lineage: Bacteria > Bacteroidota > Bacteroidia > Chitinophagales > Chitinophagaceae > Pollutibacter. The sequence goes on along the minus strand of JANMMA010000013.1, from coordinate 13,723 downwards.
CCAGGACAACTATTCCCCTGTTGCTTGATTTATCATTGGTAAATACAAACTGCTCACTGAAGGCATAATCATCGCCTGCCATGCCACCGAATACATTTATCTGTTTTCCAATCACGTCTTCAAAACCAAAAAGCAACTGCTCTGCATCGGTTTCCATATGACTGCCAGAAATAAGGAATGCGGGATGCGGAAAGAGCCGTTGGGCTTTGCGTGCTATCTCTCTGCTCACTTCCCTGTAGTTTTTCTGCGGATACTCCTCAAAGAATATGGTAAAATGAGCGGGGTCCATATCCATTATTAAAATGGCTACCGATTCTTTGCCCAGCTCTTCGTCGATGAATTCGCCGTTGGTAGTGGCTCCAAAGATGGCTATACCTGCATCATCTAGAATTTTACATACGGCGTTTCTGTCAACGCTTTTGGAAATAAACACAATGGCTAGCGTCGGTTTAAATCCATCTTCAACATTTTCGATTAGAGCCTGGTGAATATCGTCGGGAGATTTTCCTTTGATTGATTTTGATTTCATCGTTGACAATATAAGTTATTAATAAATCTTTATTAACTATCCAGGTCGCAAATCAATGGCATAACGGTCTAACTCAAGCCGGGATCACAATAGTAAACTTGGAGCCCTCACCCTCCACGCTCGAGACCTGGATCTCGCCGTTATGGGCTTTCATCATATCGTAACACAGGGATAGTCCAAGGCCCGTGCCTTCACCCGTAGGCTTAGTGGTGAAGAAAGGCTGGAATATCTTTTTGATATTGGCCGGTGAGATACCCTGCCCGTTATCTTTCACTTCAACCCTGACCTCTTTGGCCTGCCGGAGGGTAGTGATATGGACCGATGGCTCGTAGCCCGGAATGCCAAGCTTTCGTTTTTCATTGACGGCATAGAAAGCATTGTTGATCAGGTTTAGCAATACGCGGGCAATATCCTGCTGCACAATGTTGACCTTGCCGATGGAAGGATCAAAAGAGGTAGAGAAGTCCGACTGAAAAGTTTTGTCTTTCGCGCGAAAGCCATGGAAGGCCAACCTCAGGTATTCATCAGCCATTGCGTTCAGATCCGTCAACTCTTTTTGTACAGACCCTTTCTGGCTATGCTGGAGCATTCCTTTTACGATGGAGTCTGCCCTTTTGCCGTGGTGCCTTATTTTATCTTCATTTGCTTTTAGGTCTTGCACGATGAGTTTCACTTCCTGCAGATCCCCTGTTGCAGCAGCCTCCTCAAGTTCTGCCAGGAGCTCTGAGTTTACTTCTGAAAAATTGTTTACGAAGTTGAGCGGGTTCTGGATCTCATGGGCGATACCTGCGGTGAGCTCTCCAAGAGAAGCCATTTTTTCCGATTGTATGAGTTGGGCTTGGGCAGATCTCAATTGATGCAATGCATTTTCAATTTCTTCATTTCGCTGTCGCAAAGTTTCATTGGTTTTTTTCCTGTGCTGGTTATTTATATAGAGCAAAAGAGCAATAACTATTGAAACTAAAATACCTGCCATCAGCAGGTAGGTTCTTGATTTCTCGCGGGTTTCAATTTTTTCTTTCTCCAGTTTTTCCAACTTTACCTGCTCTGCGACTACAACGTCCTGAAATGAAAGAAGATTTTTTCGCACCTCTTCACCTAGACTATCACTCAATGATTTAGCCAATTTCAAATACACAGAGGCACTATCGGTTCTGCCCATTTGATCATAATAGGAATCAAGCAGATTATAGGCATCTTTCTTCCCTATCGGATCCTTACGCCTTTCATAAATTTTCAGGCTTTCTTTGGCATAATACAAAGCGGAGTCATTCTTTTTTATGTCTGTATATACCCGATTCAATGAAATATAGGCAAGGCCCAGGTGCACATAATCATTTGTGGTTTTCAAGAGAGATATTGACTGTAGTATTGTCTTAGCGGCTATATCGAAATTCCCCAATCTTTGATAGGTATCGCCCAGGTATTTCAGGGCACGACCTGATCCGGAGGTATCTTTCAAATCGGAAAACGTTGTAATTGCATTTTTTATAAGCAGGAGGGCTGAATCATATTTTCCTCCATTCATATAAGCAATACCCATGTGAAAGTTTATGTACGCAATCTGTCTTGTATCCCCTGCTTCTTTTGCATATTTTTCGGCTTCCCGATAATTTTTCATTTGGTTTTTGATGTTATCAATCCAGTTTCCGGTATAGGCATTCAGCAATCCGATCAAATCGTAGCTGGTGCTTAGCACGACCAGTCGGGCACTCCTGGGGGTTTGTCCGGGCGATAAATTCCAGACGTTTTTTTCAATAGTAGGGTCCTTTGCAATATTCAACGCTTTCAAATAGGATTCCAACGACTTTGAAAACTTTTCCTCTTGCATCAGGATGATTCCCTTGCTGTTCAGTAGAGAGGCCTCGTCCAGTTTTAGATTTAATCTGACAGCAATAGGCAAGGCTTTCTCAAGATAGAAATTCGTGCTGTCACGATCCTCAAGAAGGTAATATGCTCCCAGGTTACTATAGGCATTCATTCGGGCAGTATCGCTTGTTGCTTCAGATAGATATCTGTATAAACCACTCAAATATGGGTTTTCCTGTTGCGCTGCAATTAATGATGGCAACAAGAGTAGGGAAATTAGTGTTAGAAAGACTTTCATCTTTTTAATTAATTCGTCAATTGAATAATAAACTCACTTCCTTCTCCTTCTTTCGTATTTACCTTCAACTCGCCACCATGGGCTTTTACGATATCATAACTTAAAGACAAACCGAGTCCGGTCCCCTGTCCGGTTGGCTTGGTGGTAAAAAAGGGTTGAAATATCTTATCCAATACTTTTTGCGGAACACCATTACCGTTATCTTTTACGGATATAATTACGGATTGCGGATTGCGAATTGCGGATTTAGTAACTTGATTACTGTCTTTGTACTGAAGCTTGGTAGTTATAGTGACCATCGGTTCAAAACCGTCGGCAATTAGACTCTTTTTCTCACTTACTGCATAGAAGGCGTTGTTGTATAAATTCAATAAGACCCGGCCAATATCTTGGGGAATTATATTGATTTTACCAATGGAAGTATCAAATTCAGTTTTCATTGTGGCATTAAATGTTTTATCCTTAGCCCGCAAACCGTGGTAAGCCAATCGCAAATATTCATTAGCCAGAGCATTGATGTCTGTGGGTTCTTTTACGCCACTACTGCTCTGGCTATGCTGCAGCATACCTTTCACAATGGCATCAGCGCGCTTGCCATGGTGCATGACTTTTTCCAGGTTTTGTTTAAGCTGAAGAGATATATTTTTCGCTTCAACGGCATTCCCCTTATCCGTTTCATTTACCAAATCGTCCACCAGTTCATTACTCACTTCAGAAAAATTATTGACAAAGTTTAAGGGGTTCTGAATTTCATGGGCAATGCCGGCAGCAAGTTCTCCCAGCGAAGCCATTTTCTCCGATTGCACCAGCTGCGACTGTGCAATTTTCAAATCATCTAAAGATTTCTGCAACTGCTGCGTCCTGAGTACTACTTTTTCTTCCAGCATCTTTTTTTCCCGGCGCAAGCTGCGGGAACGGTAGAGTATATAGCCCCGAAGCATTCCCAAAGCAAGAAGGGTTAATAATAAATAGGCCCACCAGGTTTTATACCATGGAGGATCTATGATCATTACGATAGAATGCTCACCCCAGTTTCCATAAATATTCACTGCTTTAACCCTGAAAATATATTTCCCGGGTGGCAGGTTATAGTAATTAGCAGTATTCTGACCTGCTGCGGACCTCCATTGATTGTCAAAATTTTCCAGCTTGTATAAAATGTTCTGGTCTGCCTTATTTAAGAGCAGATCTACATTATTAAATTCAATGGAAAAACTATTTTGATCATGCTGAAGTTTAATTGAACCGGTCAATTGTAAAGGCTCTGCCAAAATGGAATTCTCTCCCGGCACTACCACGTTATTATTGATAAAAAGTTTACTTAGAAAAGGAGCCGGAGCTATGTCCTTCTTCCCGGAATTAGATTCAGTTAAAATGTGAAAGTATCCAGCCGTATCTCCAAATATGACTTCACCCCCGGACGTATAAAAGCCAAAATTAGTGTTAATACTAGCATTGACTTTCCAACTCATACCATACAGGAATGCCTGCTTTTTTTCTGTATCCAGCCGGATGAATCCCAATAACGTATTCAGCCAAAGTTGATCCTGCTTATCATACACTAAACCGTATACGTTGATATTATTTATCAATCCGGTGGAGTCACGATATTGAACGAACTGGTCCTTCTGTTTATCATACAGGTATATCCCGTAATTAAATGTAGCCACCCAAATTCTGCCATGGGTGTCTTTTATAATTTCCTGAATCGTAGGTCTTTTTTCCAGGTAATTAATAAACTTTCCCGTTTCCCTGTCAATTTTGTTTAGCCCCCGTTGTGTACCTACCCAAATATTTCTTTCATCATCTTCTTTTATACAAATCACCCTGTTTGAACTGATCGAACTTGAATCTTCAGGATCATGTAAATAATGGGAAAAGCTGCCTTTTCCAACATCCATAACATCGAGACCGGCAGAAGTAGCAGCCCAGAGTTTTCCATCATTACTCTGGCAGGTATATAATACTGTATCCGATAAAATGCTGTTTTGTAAATTTTTGTCATGCCTGTAGGCAATGAAGCTTTCATTGGAGATATCATACTGGTATAAACCACCCATAGTAGAAACCCATAACCGGTTGTTATGATATTCGAGATAGTTAATAATATTGGAATTTATTTCATTCCTTCCTTCAACAAAAATGGTATCATATGTTCCATTCCTATTTTCCCTTACTATTCCATGCCTGGTTCCAATCCATAAACTGCCATCGGCTGACTCAGCATAGGTTATTGCTGTCTTGCCAATCCTTTTATACGCTAATCTATTTTGCGATGTGTTTATTTTATAAAAGACCTGTTCAATATTAGCCGGTCCCCAAACCGAGATCCACAATAAATTATCCTTCGTTTTCAGAAAGCTCCAGAATTCATTCCGGGTTGTAGCATAATTTGCTTTTGCATTAACCCCATAATGCTCTAGTGATTTTGTTTTCGGATCATAGCGGTTAATACCACCTGAAAATGTTCCGATCCAGATAGCTCCAAGATTATCCTCGTTAATAAAAGTAATATGGTCCACAGCATAAGTAAATACATTCCTTACAGCGGGGCGGCTAAGTTTATTGGGGTTTTTGGAATCATACAGGCAACGTTGAAAAATTCCTTTTTGGCGATCCATAATGTGGAGCCCGTCACCCGCTGTGCCCACATAAAAAACGCCGCGACTATCCTCATAGATAGCCCTTACTCTTTTATCGATTAAACTGGTGGGATCATTCTCCTTAGGAAGATACCTTTGCAGACTCATTGCTTTTTTATCCAGCCGGTATAACCCTCCTATTGCAGGATCGTCCTCATCGTCTCTAAAAGCACTTCCGCATCCAATCCAAATTATACCTTTTTTATCCTGGTATATGGTACGTATGTGCTCACGACTAAAAACAAGACCATCGGCAGACGGAATATTTATGTGGGCAAATTTTCCTGTACTGGCATTAAGACTGTCAAGTCCTTTGGCAGTGCCTATCCATATGGTTCCCTCATGATCTTCCAATATGGCACGAACAGAATCACTGCATAAACCTGAACCATTCATGGAATTCCGCTGGAAATGTGTGAATGTTTCGGTTTCATAATCGAATCTGTCAAGACCATTGCCAAAACTGCCGATCCAGAGATTGCCACGTTTATCTGCATAAACCGTTTCCAACCGGCCGGAAATTATTGCGTTGTCATTATTGGCTTCCGGCTTATAAGTTTTCAACTGGTCACCATCATACCTGTATAAACCACTACCACTATTGGCAATCCAGATAAAACCATACTTGTCCTGGGTCATGCTTACTATACTTCCGTCAGCGGTTAACGGAACAGGGGTGAATTGAACCTGACCAAAACCGGGCATTGGTAAAAACCAGGCAAATAATGCAGAAATGACGTAGATACTTTTCATAATCACCTATTGCGATTTTTTAGTCTTCTAATGCATTCTCAAGGGGTTCGGCTTCAAACAGCCCCTTTTTCATCCGGTAACGTACCCAAAAAAAAGCATAGATCACGGTGGCTCCGGTAAAACTTAGAAAAATAGTGTATACCCTTAAGGTCATTTCTTCAGTAGGGGCGTTCTTGATGAGCGCATAAACCATTCCTGAGATACCTATAAGCTGCGGCCATGGATAAAACGGCGATTTATACGGCCGCTTATAATCAGGATATTTTCTTCTCAAAACGATGACATTAACATGGGCTATTATATAGGTAATTAACCATCCGGTAGCAGAGGATATGAGCAGGAGTACAACAAAGTTCTGCTGTCCGCGAATAAGTCCTCCAATAACGATCACGGATAATGAGAAAAACAAAATACCCACCCAGGGAGTTTTGAACCTAGGGTGAACCCTCATAAATACTGCAGGTATTTGATTATGGTGTGCCATTCCATACAACATTCTCGGCACAACGGCCATTACCGTATTCAAAGACGTCGAGGTAGCTGTGATGGCAAGTACAGCCATCAGTATTCCACCGGCTTTCCCAAACAATGACTCCAGCAAAAGCCAGTGAGGAACGTTTGAGGATAAAATTTTATCAGCAGTAAGTTGCCTTAACCCCACAATGGAAATCATCGAATACAATATCAACAGCACGGCAGACGCCGCCCAGAAAGTTTTAGGAATATTTCTCGCCGGGTTCTTTGTTTCTTCGATCAGCGGACAAATAAATTCAAGTCCGAGGAATGCCCATAGCGCCAGCAAGACAAGGGAAAAGACATTTCCATCGGTATTTTTCAACTCCCCGATAAAGGATGATATGGTTATGCCGGTTGTTGCCGGGGTAGACAAGCCAACAATCCCTACAATAACCAGGGCTACCACCATGGTATAGGCGAGCACATTCTGTACGGTTGAAAAGATATCTATGCCCAAAAAATTAAGCACGGCGAATAGTATCACCAGCAACAATCCTGTGTATCCAATGATGCCGGGGAAAAGGTTGTAGAATATTTGTTCCAGCAAAAAAAGTTCAGCAGGAGATACAAGTATATTCGGTATGATATAGCCACAGATAGTGGCAACAATGGCCGGAAATGGTCCGATGGCTGTAAGCGTATATGTACTCAGGCCACCAGCCTTTGGCATCATCAGTGACAATTCCGCAAAAGTGGCGGAATAACAAAGCGTAAGAATAAATGCAATAATTAACGCAATAAAAAAACTTGCACCGCCGCTGCCCACGCCCTGCAATATCGATACAAAGCAAGATTGCGCTACTACAAGTCCGATACCTGCAGCAAACAGTGAAGGAAAGCCCAGCACTTTCTTTAAAGCAGGATCTACACTATTGTTCATTTATTGATCTTACATATGCTATATTATATCAGGCTATTTCCCCGTTTTAGCGTTCTTCTCTACAAATGCCTCATACCTGGCCTTAAATTCTTCGTGCTTGTATTTGCCATCCACAGGTTTTTCCTGGCCCGACTCAGCATCGCTTACGAGTTTGAAATATGTCTGCGGAAAGTCATCTGAATACATTGCAGGAAGCATTCCGGTTTTCGTGAGACCGAAATACAGGAAAACGATAAAAAAAAGGGACTGTAATAAAATCGAGTTGTCCTTGTATGAAAACACATGGTTAAATACGGACATTTCATTTCCTTCGATCATGAATTTCCCACTTAAAATGGCCGTGGTCAGAAATGCCAATAGCAGCGTAAAGGCAGCAATTCCCAGATATTTGGAATATTGAGGCAGGTATGGAACTGCCGCCATACTAATGATAAAAAGCAGCAGGCTGAAATAATAAATGAAAATAATCATCGAGAGTATTGAATTTTTCTCACGTAAATGCCTGAAATGACGGATCATTTTAAATCCGTAAATAAACGCCAATACCAGTGCAGTCAGCGAAAACAAGACTTCAAGGAATGGAAAATAAATATGAAATATCCGTAAGGCTACGAGAAAGGATGCCAGGCTCAGGCACAATAATTCCGCTCTATAAATTAAGGTAACATTCCCTGATCGGGGAGCAGCCGTTAACAGTCGGTACAAAAAAACCATTCCAAAAACAATGCTCACACCTCCAAGTAACCTCAATCCATAAGTATTTTGAGCCATGGATGCAAATGCGCCCATGATGAGTAATACAAATAACAGGTAAAATATGGTATTGTAGCTTTTCATTAATTGGGAAGATAATCAGTGAAAATAAGGAACCACTCCAGGTAATTGTCCATCCTTTTCCAGTCCGATTTACCTGCCAGTTTTTCCCTGGCTTTGCAGGCTTCAATTAATATTACTGTCCGGCATTGCAGGTCCTGGGTTTCTGTCAGTGTGTTAGGTATAGCAATCTTTGCACGGTAAAAATTCCCTTCATACGCCAAACCGGCAACCCTAAGTAAAACACCATCATACTTTCCATTCTCAGGAATCTCTTTCAGTATTTCGTCTGCATGGTTATTGATAGCCTTGCTGCCAATTTCAGATAACAATTGTACCTGGTAATAGCGGGGATCAACATCCGCCACAGCCTCCGCATAATTGATTTTTTTGGTAAAAGCATATGCAGAATCCAAATAAACAAATGCATTGGGATCAGCATTTTTTCGAAATAACTTCTCTGAGATCGAAATATAACTCAATGCCCTGCTCCTGTCTGTTTCAAAACTCCCGGCAATGATAACAGCTTCTTCTCTTTTACCGGCCAATGCCAGGTTAACAGCAAGGCGGTTCAGCATATTTAGCATAAAAACCTTTTCCAGGTACTCATACCTGTTGGTGGACCGGAGCATACTTTGAAGATTAAGGGCGCGAAAAAATTTTATACCGTTGGTTGTATCGCCGCGTTCAAAAGCATTATTTGCTAATACCAGGTTGGGAAGATTACGATCAAATTGTGCCCCATCGGGGTGATGTTCAACAAAATCAATAATCGAAAGCAGTGTTGAATCTGGCAGTGGAAAATTATTGGAATACGTTTCCGGAGATATCTGAACTTTCCATTCGTATGCTTTTGCCATCCAGAAATGCAGTGCCTGGAGGTCGCTTCCTGTTTTATAAAGTGCATGTAATAACCCGTTCTTAGACATGTAATGATAAAAATAGTTGGTGTGGTAAGCCCAACTGAACCAGCCATCCCTGTAATCGGGGTAAAGGAACAAGCTCTTTCTTTTTACTTCACCGGTCCTGACCCCATCACCGTTATAAATAAGTGTTGAAGACTGTTTTCCTTCAAGGTATCCGGTATCTGCTAATTGATAATGTGATACTGCTTCCCGTAACCAGACATCGAGTCTGGCTTCGTCCACAGGCATTTTCCTATCGAACCAGTATTTATGATAGAACATTGCCTTACGCTTATTACTCATGGCCAGCTGGAAGTTTTTTTCTGCCGGATCCTTGATTTGGCCTACAATAACTTCATAATCTTCAACAATGGCATCGAAAATTTTCCGATCACCCAAATATAGATTCGGAAATATGTACCCGCGTGTAGACCGGTGAAACAGCAAATCAATATTTATGGTATACAAATGGGATATATAACCCGAACGCATAACCGTATTACGGAGTAATGTCAGTGGGGGGTTATCTCTTGTATTGGCCGAAAGCCATTGCAGTAAGGAAGGAACTTTATCCCGATGGCCGTACTGGTAAAGGTAGCCAATGATATTGAGGTGATTATTGAGTACACGTGGAAGTTCAAAGTAGTCACGTTGATTATTTTGTAACTGCTGTCTGAATGACCAGCGAATACCTGCTGTATCACCAACAGCAGCATACAATGAAGCGAGTGTATGATATCCGCCGTTGAAATCACTGGGAAACCTTCCATTTGTTTCAAAGCTTCCTTTTGGATAATAAAGGTTGAAAGCCAACGCTGCATTTTTACCTTCCAACGGTGAAATTTCGTGTAAAAGGGAATAGATATTTTCCTGTGTGGGCTGTCCAACAGTGAGCCAGAATTGTATCGCGACATTAAGTTGTGCAGGTATCGCAGGACGGAAAAGATTTTTGTTCTTCAGGAATTGAATGGCAAGGCGATAATTTTTAGCCGCAATATTCGCAAGGATTTCTTTCTTTCCCTTACCGGGCACATAATATTCATCCATAGCCATCAGAATCACAAACTTGTTTCCTTCTGTAAGTAATAATTCTGGCGCTGCTTCCTTTTCAGGATCCGCGAGGTTTTTGCTGATCAGGTTATACACCGCGGTCTTCAATGCCGTTTCATTATTCTTATCTATATAGAGCAGTTGTTTATAACTTTCAATCCCAATCGTGATCCGGTCTTTGTAATTACGCTTTTCAAGATCAGCAATGAGTGATCCCGGATGGTATCTTTCTTCGGTCACCAGGTATATCGCTTTATCAGCTACATTAACTTCCGGGCTTTTCATCAGGTCAGAAGATTCTGACATTATGCGTGCAATTACCGATTCATTCTTTTTTTGCTCGGCATCGTACCAGTAAAATCCAGTAAGTCCAAGCATGATCAAAATTGCCGTTATAGTAGCAATCTTTTTTGCACCATATTTCATGAAGGCACGGGTAACAATTTCTTTGCGGGCACTTTTGTGTAAAAACAGTTTGGTATCTGCAAGGATGACTTCTGCTTCTCTAACAGATTCCTTTGAATCCTCCTTAGTTTCACCATAACGTTTGATCCAACCGACATTGGGTTTGCAACTGGCATACCAATTTTCGAAATAGGTCAGTGGCCCTATGGGCAGGAGGTAGCCATTGCTTTTACCGCTTTTTTTCCAGCGATTGAGCTGCTTTTGAAAATCCTGGAAAGTGGAATAAAATTCAAACTCCCTGGCGGCCCACTGGTTAAGCTTATTCCAGTTACGGATCAGGCTTTCATGGGTGATATCCAGTACAGTTCCGGATGATAATTGATGACTGGCAGGGTCTTCTGTTATAAATGGGCGTATAAATGAATTCCCTTCTTCCCTGAATATATTCAGAATATCACCTACCACCCTGGTAGTATGTTTTGGATCATTAATAATACTGGTAATTTCTCCCAGGCTCATACGATTTCTTACCGCCCTGCTATTATCAATTTTGGTTAAGCAACTAAAAGTGAGCGCAATGATTCTTTTTGCCTCCTGTTGGGATAGCGGATTATCCGGGTGCTGGCTATTATAGTCCTTCCATGAATTTTCATAAAGTATATTGGCATGGATCTCAATAATATTCTGAAGGCCGGTATTGCGGTAAAATGGTTGCAGCTGCTCTGGAAGGTTTGAAAACCATTTTTGGAAACGCGAAATGTCTTCATCGGGGAGTTCTTCCATAGGCATTCCACCTACCATCGCATAATGCAGCAGATCCATTTCTTCCTGCCCATCTTCGGCTGCCTTCCAGATCCGGCTAAGGGCATGCTGAAGGATAGGAAGCTGGTCAACACCATCTGATATATCGAAAACCAGCCTTTCAATTAACCTTTGCGAAATACTGTTTCCGCTTAGTATGGCAGGTTCTTCAATAACCTGTTTTAAATCTCTTCGTTTTAATCGGGGTACAAAAAACTGTGAGAAACCAATATACTCCGGTAATCCCCTGAATGCTGAACATTGCCCGATATAGTCAGACCGCATAGTGCAGACAACGTAAACGGGGAGATTTTTTTTGATGGCGATCCTGGCCGTTTCCAGCACCAGGTTTACCACTATTTGCGAATCTTTTGATGGAGCCTCACGATAAAAGTTTTCAGGATTGGTAAAAAATTCCTCAAACTGGTCAACAATGATCATGAGGTTGGCAGCATTTCTTTTCCTTGACTTTTGTTCATTCTCAGCAAGTGTTGTCCATGAATGTTCTTCTTCGCCTGCATAGAAAGATGAATTGGTATAGAGGTCAACCAGGGAAGAATAACCACGGCGCAGTTCCGTTTCAATAGTAGCAGGAGAACTATCAAAATGATTGGCCAGGGAAACGGCCATATTAGTCACCGGATTTCGTTCAGGCCGGAAATCAGCAATGACCCAATTGGTATATTTTGCCTTAAAGAAACCAGCGCGTGCATTTGGAACCAGACCGCCATATATAAGTGAAGACTTTCCTTCACCTGAGGCACCTGTGACCATTAAAAATTTATTCTGTTCCAGTAAAGCAGTGATTTGATCTGTCTGAAGATCCCTGCCTTTAAAGTACAGACTTTCTTCTTCCGTAAATGATCGGAGTCCGGTATAGGGACATATCTGGATTAAATCAGTTGCTTTCATCTTCATAGTTAATACTTCGAACAATGAGGGCCACGTAATTTTCCCGGTAAGTTTTCCATTCACCAGGGATCTTATCATTTCCGGCCAGTGAATAACTGTAGAAGATCCGTGCAAGTGAACCTGCAAGGTCATCATCAGAAATCATATTGGGAATTGTGGCATCTGCCTCGAAAAGTTTTTGATGAAATGCATAAGCGCTTGCAGTTCCCCTGTTAGCGCCAAGTTTCTGGGGAAGGTTTTTAACCAGCCGGTTGATTTCCTCTTTATTTTTCTCTGGATTTTGCATAGCGAGCGCATATGCCAACACCTGGCGGTTGGGCTGTCCACCTGTTACATTCTGTGTCCGGTTTAATTCCAGCCTGGAGGAATCAATCAAACCCTGTATTATATCCTTATCAAGTTTTTCAACCAGCATTTGCGAAGCGGCAAATGCATACAGTGAAGATCGGTTTGAAGGCTTTTTAAATGCGGAAACAATATGATATGCTTCATCAGGATGTCCGGATTGCGTAAACCCCTTTACAGCATAGGCAATTAGTCTAAAAGCATGATCATTTACATTATTAGCATACTCTTTCGTGCGTAAAATATTCAGGAGAATATTGGGCTGGATCTTACGATAATATCCCAGCATTTTTTCCTGTTCGCCAGCATGCTGGGCGTCATATCCCAGATACAGGTAGAGCAGGTTAAAGTCCTGGCTTTGTGCAGCATTTCGTTGCTCCAAAGTTGAAGCAAGTTGTTGTAAAATATCATATCGGATTTTAAAGGACTGAAAACTTATGGGAACAAACATCTTAACGTTATAATCATTCAGCCAGCCAGAGATTGTCTTAAGATCATCCATGCCTTGATAAAAAACATCGAACAATTGTTTATTGAGAATATATTCAAGGAAAACATCTGTGAAATAAAAATGAATAAAGGCTCTAGGCTCAGTAGGGTGAAAACTGAACCTTAGATCGGGATAGATAAACAATGTCTTGCGCGGTACTATCATCTCATCTGCCCCGCTGATACCGATGATACTTTGCGGCTGTTCAAGGTATGCCGGGTTAACTTTTTTGTACCAGTCTACTGCCTGGTCAAAATAAACATTAAGTGATGTATCCCCCTGTTTCGAATTCAGTGATTTCAGAATGCCCTCATTTTTATAGGATAATGCCGTCAATAAATTGAACTGGTCAGGCTCATTTATTTCAGCTACTACAGATTCCCTGTATTTCTGAAAGAAAAAACTGAGTTGCTTATTGCTGGCGTACCTAATGTTAAGATTTATCTTAGCATTCATCCACCAAAGCAGATCAAGGCTTGCCGTTGTGGCCCTTTCATGTGCTGCTCTTCCCAGCAAGCGGGCATAAAATTCTTCCCTGGTAATACTTTTCTTCATACAATACCCACTCACAAAAG
>JANMMA010000010.1:0-16902 GCA_031372815.1 Sphingobacteriales bacterium | reverse complement strand
CCTGTGGTAAGTCCAAGCCTTGCCGATACCCTGAAGACGTGGGTATCCACAGCCATATTGGGTTGTTTATCAATCACAGAGGTGATCACGTTTGCCGTCTTTCTTCCTACCCCTGGCAGTTGAACAAGTTCCTCTACGGTCATGGGAACTTCTCCATCAAATTTATCCACGAGCATGTTGGCCATGCCTACAAGGTGCCTGGATTTATTATTGGGATAAGAAATGCTTTTAACGAGCTTCAGAACGTCTGCAACAGATGCCTTCGATAAGGATGTGGGGTCCGGGTATTTTTCCAACAGTGCAGGAGTGGTCATATTCACCCGCTTGTCCGTACACTGAGCTGATAGGATCACCGCCACCAATAACTGGTAAGGATTATCATATATCAGTTCCGTCTCCGGATCGGGAATGTGAATGGAAAAATAGTCTAGAATATAGTCAAACCTGGCTTTCTTCGTCATCTTGCTTTAGTGCGAGCAAAAATACGAATGCCGGATGATAACTGTTCTAGTCCCTTGACTCCAGACTGTTTTCCGCTGGTGAGGTATCTTCAGCATACTTGAGTATATTGTCAATAGCCCTTCGTCTGGGGGAAAAATGCAGGGAATCAAGATGTTCTTTCGAAGATTTGAGTACGTCAAATTTTTCCTTCAGCGTCCAGTCAGCCTCCAAAGCGGCAAGTAGTTGTGCAGTCTCTTCTGCGCTCATTTCATTGTACAAAAACCTGATCATGTCTTCAGTAGTAAAGTTGTTCATAAATCCTTTATTTTAACCAGTTGTCCCAAGGGTGGGGTGATCCGGTTCAAAGGATATAGATTAAATCTCTTTCAAAGGGGTGAGGTCAGGTAGATAGTAGGTATTGGGTCTGTACGATAGATAAACGCAGACTGAATATCAATATTGTGCAGGGCAAAAATTATTTTTTTACTTCTTTTTCCACGATGAAAAGGTCTTCATTTTCCTTTTTCATGAGGTATTTTTCGCGGGCAACTTTTTCAAGGGATGCGACATTTAGCCTCAGGGCATCCACTTCTTTCTGGGTGAGATTTATCTGTTCCTGGAAGTAGGTTTTCTTGGCCTTAAGATCGTTTAGTTCCTGGCTTCGTTTGTACGTGGTAAAAACATCATTATGGTCGAAAAAAAGCAGCCAGCTTATAAAAAAGATAGTCGCAAAAAGGTATTTATTGGTCATCCACGCGGGCAGGAACTTCATAAAACTAAGTTTCCGCCTAAAATTAGGGTTTTAGGCGGAAACTAAAAAAATGTGTGTGTCTATTAGTTAGGAGCTACGTCATTATTGTCTATCAAACCTTTTGCAGAACCCTTTACAAGCA
Source organism: Sphingobacteriales bacterium (assembly GCA_031372815.1). Lineage (GTDB taxonomy): Bacteria > Bacteroidota > Bacteroidia > Chitinophagales > Chitinophagaceae > Pollutibacter. The sequence continues at coordinate 15,568 of JANMMA010000010.1, read as the reverse complement.
TAAGCTTCCATGGATTGGCACCTTCTCTCATCACGCCGGCAAGTACATCTGCATATCCGTCACCATTGATGTCACCTGCGGATGCCACGGATAAACCAAAGCTGGCACCTGGATATTTAGCCTTATCAATTTCAATCAATTTGTTAGTGGTACCCTTAACAGATCCATAATACACAAATACATTTCCCGTGGTGATCAGGGGATTAATACCGAAAGCACCTACGATGATCTCTCCGTATCCGTCACCATTGATATCACCCGCAGCAGCGACTGAAATACCCAGGTTTCCATCGATCTGGTTTCCTGTATAGGTCCAGTCTGGGAACAAGCTAAAGCCGTTGGCTGATCCCATGTACACATAGATCTTGCCGACGTTACTCATGTTTTCGTCATAACGGTTGGCGCCAATCACAACGTCAGAAAACCCGTCGCCATTAACGTCGCCGGCAGAGGCTACAGAAAAACCATAATTGGCGTCTGCCTGGTTACTTTCTCCTGACCATGCAGCAGATTGCGTCATGCCCATGTTGGTACCCATGTATAAGACAGCCCTTCCTTCATTGTTCTGTCCATGGTCGTAGCCTGGTGAACCAACAACGACGTCGCTGTAGCCATCATGGTTAACGTCGCCTGCACAAGCCACTGATTTGCCAAAGAAGGCATTAACCTGGTCACCTTCAGCCGTAAAATATGGGGTTTTGGAAAGGCCATTTGCTGAGCCAAGATAAATCGTTATCCGGCCTTCGTTGGTTTCTCCATTATCATAATAATTTGCGCCAATGATCACGTCTGCGTATCCGTCTTTATTTACATCGCCTGCGGTGGATACCGAGACGCCAAAAAAGGCATTGGCCTGGTTTCCTTCCATGGTCCAGGCAGGAGTCTTTGCAGGCCCGCCGGGGGAACCGTAATACACAAAAGCTGCACCTTCATTATCTTCTCCGTTGGAAAATCTTGAGGCGCCAACAATAATATCAAAAAAGCCATCGCCGTTTACATCACCGGCAGAAGCTATCGATTCCCCAAAATTGGAACCGCCCTTGCCCTCACTGCTCCATGAATATTGTGTACTGATGCCATTGCCTGTGCCCATGAAGAGCTGGACAAGTCCATCTTTACTGACACCAAATTCATTGTTGAAAAGGCTGACCATGACGTCGGCATAACCATCGCCATTTACATCGCCAGCGGGCGAAAGCGCATAATTGGTACTGTTACCAGGAAGGGGTGCCTTGTTGAATGCAGAAATTGCTGCAATCAGGATAGTTGCCAGAAAGGCATTGAAAATGATCTTGTTTGTACGTCGCATAAAACCTAAGCTTTTTTGTGGGTGAAGGCTCGGTTCGTCTACGGTACCGGAATTAAATATGAAAGATCTTCAACAGGATGGTGGTGCAAATTACGTTTCAGGGTTGAGAATACATAACAAAAAAAGCATTGTTATGCACAATAAAGCAGTTTTTTCAACAATATATTTTTGTCAAAAAAAAGAGCCATGCCCTAATAGCATGACTCCTAATTGATTAAGAAGTTTCATCTGGAAACCAGCAAAAAACAGATGACCAATGAGAATATCTTAAGAAGACTTAATTTATGAATTTACTTGCTGAACTTAAATTTTCCTTTTGGATAAATGGCATTTGATCCCAGCATTTCTTCAATGCGCAGAAGTTGATTGTACTTCGCCATCCTGTCTGTCCTCGACGCTGAACCCGTCTTGATCTGTCCGCAATTCAGGGCTACCGCAAGGTCAGCAATCGTGGTATCTTCTGTCTCTCCACTGCGATGGCTCATAATGGTAGTGTATCCATTCATTTGTGCAAGTTGAACGGCGTTAATGGTTTCCGTGACTGTTCCGATCTGGTTAACCTTGATCAGGATGCTGTTGCCAATACCCATATCGATGCCTTTCTGCAAACGTTTTACATTGGTTACAAAGAGATCATCGCCTACCAGTTGACATTTTTTGCCCAGCGCTTCTGTATGTTTTTTCCATCCGTCCCAATCGTCTTCGGCCATTCCATCTTCAATAGATATAATAGGATATTTATTAACCCAGTTTGTCCAATAGTCTACCATTTCATCGCGGCTGATGACTTTCTTTGAACTCTTATAAAATTCATACTCACCATTCTTTTCATTGTACATCTCACTGGTAGCGGCGTCCATGGCAATACCGATCTGTTCGCCTGGCTTGTAACCCGCAGCCTCGATGGCCATTAGTACCGTTTCAATGGCTTCTTCATTACTTTGGATATCCGGCGCAAATCCACCTTCATCGCCTACATTGGTACTATAACCTCTCTTTTTCAAGACCGACTTAAGGTGGTGGAATATTTCTACGCCCCAGCGAAGTCCGTCAGAAAAACTGTCTGCACCTACCGGCACAATCATGAATTCCTGGAAGTCGATTTTATTATCAGCATGTGCGCCACCATTCAGGATATTCATCAACGGTATGGGAAGTACTGTGCTGTTTACGCCACCGAGGTAACGGAACAATGGCAGGTCAGATTCTACTGCAGCGGCCTTAGCTACTGCCATGGAAACAGCCAGCATGGCATTGGCGCCCATCTTGCCTTTATTTTCTGTGCCGTCGATCTCAATGAGCCTTGAATCAATGAAAGCCTGTTCGTTTACATTGAGGCCGATCAACTGATCAGCAATATGTTCGTTTACATTATTGACCGCATTAAGCACGCCCCTTCCCATGAAAACAGTCTTGTCGTTGTCGCGTAATTCTACCGCTTCGTGTTTGCCTGTTGAAGCACCAGAAGGAACGGCTGCCCGACCTACCACACCATCTTCGGTAATTATATCCACCTCAACGGTAGGGTTACCCCGACTGTCTAAAATTTGGCGGGCATGGACATCAGTAATGTAGCTCATAATATTTTTGTTTTGGTTGACTATTTAATACCAGCCGTAAGGTTCCTGAAAACTTCTTCCAGGTTAAGGCTTTCGGTTTGCAAAGAAACAATATTCAGGCTACGCTGCAAAGCCAGTTCCATAAGCTGCTTGTTCAGTACATCGGGGTCTTCCGTTCCCAGCAGCCATGAATGGTCCTCTTTCTGCACTACGGAGATCACTGAAGGCAGGCTTCGGAGCCATTCGGGATCAACGTTTTCCCGGAAACCAACATGAAGTTTTTTCGAGGTTTTTGTCGTCGCCAGATTTTTTAACTGGTCATCGGCCACTAAACGGCCCTTGTTGATGATGATTACCCGGCTGCAGAGTGCTTCCACTTCCTGAAGGATGTGGGAAGAAAATAATACGGTTTTGTTTTCTCCAAGTCGTCTGATGACTTCCCTGATCTCAATAAGTTGATTGGGGTCGAGGCCGGAAGTTGGCTCATCAAGAATAAGCACTTCAGGATCATGGATCAGTGCGGCGGCAAGTCCAACCCGCTGTTTATATCCTTTGGACAACTGTCCTATTTTTTTGTGTTTTTCCGGAGTTAGTCCGGTCAACAGGATCACCTTATCAATAGCAGCAGAAGGATTTTTTACCTGGTGTACGCCTGCTATAAAGTCGAGGTACTCCCTGATATACATGTCAACATAAAGTGGATTGGCTTCAGGAAGGTAACCGATCTTTTTTTTGGTTTCCAGCGGATGCTCGCGAACACGTATACCCGAAACTTCAACATCGCCTTCATCAGGTTGCAGGTATCCTGTGATCATTTTCATAGTGGTTGATTTGCCTGCACCATTGGGCCCAAGAAATCCTACGATCTCACCTTTGTTGATGGTAAATGAAATATTGTCTACCGCTTTCTGATCGCCGTATTGTTTGAGGAGATTGCTGACTTTGATCGACATGCGCCAAAGTTAGCCAATTGCGGTGGTAAAACAGGCGCTATGACGAGTGAAGATAACCAGCTTTGCTTAGGCTGTTTATGATTGTATTTGTGCGTAATGGAACTTACTAAGGCGTAATCACTACCTGGGTGCCTACCGGGAGCATTTCATATATCTCAAATACGTCGGAGTATTTCAGGGAGATGCATCCATTGGTCCAGTTGACATAACGGTCAACAGCGTATTCTTCGTTTGGCCTTGTTCCATGAATTCCAATGCCGCCGCCAATTTTTGCATTGGCAGGAATAACACCAGATGCCTTGCGTTTTTTAAATTTCTCTACACTTTCTTTATTGGGATAATCCAGTAACAGAAAACAACCCCAATCCTTGTGCATTTTTTTTGCGGTGATGCGAAAGCTTCCTTCCGGTGTTTCCCTGTCGCCTTCCATTTTTTTATCGTTGAGATCTTTAGTTCCGAACACTACGGGATAAGAGGCAAGCCACCCATCTTCGTCATACACGCGCATTTCAAATTCTGATTTATCAATGACCACTTTGTATGCGGATGCATGATGTTTTCCGGCAAGTGAAGAAGGGTATGAGAGCAGCAGGGCGATGATCCAAAGCAACATATACAGTGAATATGTTTGTTTACAAAAGGGTTTAGCAACGGGTATGCAGCATAAACTGTTCCAGCCTTTGATTTACAATCAAATCTCTTCACTGATTTGTTAATACCAATGAGTTGTGTAGTTATGATTTTCCTAATTGTTTTCTTTGATCACTTTAGTGTCCGACCATTTGTCGTGCCAGGGGTTTCCGCCGAATGCAGACAAGGGTTCGAAGGGGATGATGCGTATAAGGCTGCGTTTCAATGCATCATTGAAACTGAGGGTTGATCCGTCGAGCCTGACCGCACGGGTTTTGGTAACCATTTTGCCAATGGTTCTTCCTTTGGTGACGGTCTCAAAAAAAGTATACATGGCCACAAGTATGGTATAGATCATCAGGTACTGTAGCATCAGTGACATACCAAATAGCGTAGCGCTATCTATGTTATCGTCTGAAAGAAATATTCCTGCAATGGCCGACAAAGCAATGATAATGACGTAATAGAAAAAGATATCGATCAGGTAATTTAAAAAACGCTGACCCACTGTTGCAGGTTGTTCATACAGTGTTTGTTTGAGTTCAGTGTATAATTCAGACTGGGGAGTGTCGATATTTTCCATAACTATATTTTCAGCTACTTAGAACGTTGTTTATGGCTGAAGATTGTCAGACGCCGCGACCTGAATTATTATGATTTATTTAATGAGAAATTTTTGCCTGAAGTTTTTTTGCATGGCCAATCATCTCTTTCAAAGATTCCACGGAAGGCACCTTGCCGCTAAGACCATATTGTTCATTGGTTTCCACTAGTTTGGCATGTAGATTTTCCACATTCCTGGTGGCAAATTCTTTTACAGAGTCAACCCCTGCGGCTTCCAGCAATTCAGAAAATTGTGAGGCTATGCCTTTTACCCTGAACAGATCAGCATGGTTTACCCAGGTGAGGATGAGCGACTCAGGAATGCCTGTTTTTTCGGCGATGTCAACACGACCTTTTTTTGTTGCGCCCTTCTCGAGCAGGTCGGTGGTGGAGAAAAGGCCCAGTTCGTTTAGTTTTCCTGCATAAGTAGGGCCTATTCCTTCGATGTCAATTACTTTATATGGCATGAATGCAATTTTTCAAATTAATAAAAAGTTCAAAACTCATTGGCGGATTTGCGAATTGGCGGATTCGCGGATTCGCTGACTATTTTGCAATGATATATTCTAAAGTAAAATAAAAATGGATCATTGAACAAATTTTCAATGATCCACTTTATTATTAATCCGTTAATCCGTTAATCCGCCAATCCGCCAATCAATTTCGCCTTCGGCGAAATTGCTACCACGAACTAAACCTGACTCCCACTGTGAAGGGGTATTGCTCCACACCATATTTATGAAGCGGTGTCCAGGCGTATGAACCAAATAGTCTGACAGGTCCCAATCCCACTTCTCCGATGTAGGCCAGTTTCCAGCGTTCCAGGTTAAAATCGGTTTTGTTCTTTTGTTTACCCCTTTCATCACTGATCTGCTTCTGCCGTGCACTGTACAGGTATCCTGCACTCATGCCGAAGCTGATCTGGAATCCACCACTACGTGCATTTGGCGTTGTATTAATATTGATCATGATCGGAGCCGTGAAGAAATCAGCGGCCAGTTTATTTTTTGAGAAGGAGATCGTATCCCTTTTTACCTGGGGATTTGCGCCTTCTACATAAGATATCGGTGTCTTGTAATAGTAGTTATTGTTCTCTATTCCAAACCCGTACTTGAGGTTTATCACATGCTTATAAAGGTTTACCCTTTGCATGAAAAACCAGAGGCTGAAATTAGAAACCTTGGTTCCTTTGTAGGAGAAATCGCCTGCCTGCAGTGGAGAGCCATTGGGATTCTGCAGGAAAGACTGGGCTTCAGCACTACTGTAGTTGGTTTTATCATCAAAACCTGCAAACCCAAGGTCCACGATCATCCAGTTGGTGGTGATGTTGGATTTTTTGTACTTGTGACTGTAAGGGCGATGTTGCCTGTCATCATACTCCCTGGATTTGTCGCCACCTTTTTTGATGATGATAATACCACCTACCCTGATGGTATCCGCTTCATTTTCCTTTGTTTTTGTTGAATCTTCCTGAGCAAATCCTGCCTGGTAACATGCTCCAAGGAGCATGAACATAAATACTTTTTTCATCATTCTTTGTTTAAACTGTTATCGTGGTAATCCTATTTCAAAATTGGCCACTTTCACTGTCGCCCGGCCGGGGTCAGGGTTCGTGGCCTTGTTGTAGATGCGGTTTGCTTTTCTGACTATACCTCTGAACATTCCCTTACGATTTCTACCTTCTTCCGTTTCCTGCTGATCATCGAGGGACTCGTTATTTTCCTGCAGCAATGCCTCGGTGGCATAATTTGTTTTCACATTAAGCACTTTGGCAGTTTGTGTTTTCAAAGCGCTCGTGGCCACCATTGGGTCTGTTGCTACATCTGCTACGTTATCAATATTTTTTTGCGTGATCTTTTCTACCTGGCCAGGAACAATCGTTGTGGATTTTTCGTTCAAATTACTATTGACATTGGAAGTATAATCAATGGTTTTATTGCTGTTCTCTTGCTGACTGTTAGTTGTCCTGATGTTTTTTTCATTACCTGCGATGCGGACATTTTTTGCTATCTCTGAACCATTGCTATTTTCCGTGCCTTTAATATTGACTTGATCAGCAATTGGATGGTTATTTTGTTCAACGGCCGTGTTATTAGTCTGGTCCGTTGTCACGTTGTTACCAGGTTCTGATGAAGTAGATTCACCGCTATCCATTGCTGCCTTGTTATCGACAGTGTTCGTCTCTTTAGGAACCTCCTGCGCCACAGTGATCAGTTCTGCAGGAATCTCTTCTTCGTCTGGACGATTGATGAACCATAGTCCGGCTGCGATAAGAATGGCAGCGGCCACCGCCATACGATACCATTTAATGGAAATTACTGCAGCAGGCTTTTCAATAGAACGGTACAGCAATGACTTATCAGGAAATACAATATGCTCTTCAGGTAATTTTGCTTTTTTCAGCCATTCAAAGTTCGTCCTTGCCTCCGCATGTTCCCGGGTATACGATTCAATGGCATTTTTTTGCTTTTCATCCAACTCATCATCCAGCCAGGAAAGCTGAAGCTCCTCATAGTTTGATGTATTGATAGCTGAATGATCTTCTGAACGGAATAGTTCATGTTTTCTATCCATCGGCATATCTTCCGGAGCTAATTTTGTATCCATCAGCATCATCAATTCTTCTTTGAGCTCAGGATGTTGCTCCGCAAACAGGACTACGTCTTTTTTCTCCGCTTCTGTCAACTCATTGTCAACATACAGCAGGAAGTATTCCTCGTAGTTTTCCAAGTTGATGGGGAGATGTTTCATATCGTTGTGTTCAAATGACATTTTCTGGTCTGACTAAATAATTTTTTAATTGAATCCGGGCGCGATGCAGGTACACTTTCACCTGGCTTTCACTGAGCGCCATGATTTTTCCTATTTCCTCATAGCTATAACCTTCATAATCTTTTAGCATCACCAGGGAACGTTGGGTTTCATTGAGTCTTCCAAGTGCTTCGTTCAGTACTTTTTTCACATGGTGTTGCTGTTCGTCGCTAACCATCATCTGTTCATTGAATTCCTCTTTTAAACTCACCCTTTTTGCCTTTCTAAGATGGTCGATCATCTGGTTGTGGGCAACTGTGAACAGGTAAGATTTCGCCGTTGAAGGATCCACGTTTTCCCTGTTCTTCCACATTTTTTCATACGCGGTTTGCACCACATCCCGTGCATCTTCCTCATGCTTCAGGTTTTTCAGGATAAACCGGTATACGTTATCTGCATACGTGGTTACACATTCATTATATTCTCTTTCGGTCATACAGTCAGTTCTGATCTAAAATTATGCTCTGCTGGTGATTCATTTATAGTTATACGGACAACCGGCGACATAGTTACAGGAAGGGAGAATTTTTTTTCCCGCCATCCACCTAAAAATAAAAAAACCCCGCTACCATCGCAACGGGGTCAGTGTTTTACTGTTTTTTGATCAGTACCTGGAGTCCATAATCAGGTGGCGGGAAAGTGATTCCCACATCGGCAGCGCTGAAGATTTTAGTTTTTTCTCCTGCCCTTCCTTGGTCTGGATCACACAGATTTCCTGTCTTTCCTTCACGATCGTCCTATAGCCATAAATCCCTACAATACTTAATGCCATTACCATCGCTAACATCCATTGCCTAAAATTCTTCGTACTCATCACAGTTGATTTGCTTTATAAGACGAAGATATTTGGAAAAAGTTACAGGATTTTGTAAAAATCTCTTAAAAAGTTGAACATCAGCGTGTAGTGAAGCATAAACGAGGGAGTTTTGAAATCTTGCAGGGCAACATGAGATTTCCAATAACTTTACAGCCTTAATGTTATGCTATGAATGAGCAATTGGTTACCCGGCTGGAACAGGAAGTGGAAGAGATCCGAAAAAACGGACTTTTCAAATCTGAAAGGGTGATTGAAAGTCCGCAAGGCGCGGTCATCCGGGTGGGTGGCAAACAGGTAATCAACCTCTGCGCCAACAATTACCTGGGGTTATCGTCACACCCAAAAGTGATTGATGCCGCCAAAAAATATATTGACCACCGCGGGTATGGCCTTAGCAGCGTTCGGTTTATCTGTGGTACGCAGGACATCCATAAGCAGCTCGAAGCCAAAATATCAACCTTCCTGGGAACAGAAGATACCATATTATACGCGGCTGCTTTTGACGCAAACGGTGGGGTTTTTGAACCCCTGTTCAATGAGCAGGACGCGATCATTTCAGACGAACTCAATCATGCTTCTATCATAGATGGGGTAAGGCTTTGCAAGGCACAACGCTTCCGGTATAAACACAATAATATGGAAGACCTGGAAGCTAAATTGCAAGAGGCTTCCGCTGCGCGTAACAGGATCATTGTGACCGACGGATCTTTTTCCATGGATGGAACCATTGCGCAACTCGATCAGATCTGTGCACTGGCCGATAAATACAATGCAGCAGTAATGACGGATGAATGCCATTCCTCCGGATTTCTGGGTAAAACGGGCAGGGGTACCCACGAATACCGCGGTGTGATGGGTAGGATCGATATCATCACCGGAACGCTCGGAAAGGCCCTGGGCGGGGCTTCTGGCGGATTCACCAGCGGGCGTAAATCAGTCATAGAAATGTTGAGACAGCGCAGCCGGCCATATTTGTTTTCCAATACCCTCGCCCCGAGCATTGTTGGCGCTTCTATCGCTGTACTCGATATGCTGAGTGAAACCACCGACCTCAGGGATAAACTCGAATGGAATACGCGCTATTTCAGGGAGCAGATGACCGAAGCCGGATTCGACATCGCCCCGGGCGACCATCCAATTGTCCCGATCATGCTTTATGATGCGGTCCTTGCCCAAAAAACGGCATCGCGCTTACTGGAAGAAGGTATTTATGTAGTAGGATTTTTCTTTCCGGTGGTTCCCCAGGGAAAAGCACGTATCAGGGTACAACTAAGCGCCGCACACGATAAATCACACCTCGACAAAGCCATAGCTGCATTTGTAAAAGTGGGCAATGAGCTGGGTATTATAAAAACAGTGACAGTATGATCAGAGTAGCATTCTTTTTTTCTTTTCTTGTTTTAGTTTCTTCCTGCACCATTAATGAGATTAAACATGCGGACCACCTGAAAAAATATTTCGATGAATACAAGGTAGACGGATGTTTTGCGATGTTCGACAATTCCCGTGGGCAACATACCGTTTATAATGAACAGCGTGATACCACCAGGTTTAGTCCGGCTTCAACCTTCAAAATCGTAAACGCCCTTATTGCCCTGCATACCGGCAGGCTAACGGACGACAGCTCGAAGATCAGTTGGGACAGTGTGTTGCGCGACAGACCGGAATGGAATCAGGATCTTTCCCTGTACCAGGCTTTTCGGGTATCCGCAGTACCTCATTTTCAAAAGGTTGCCCGGATGATTGGAAAGGATACCATGCAGAAATGGCTCGACAGTACGCATTATGGAAACATGAAAATGGGCAGCCGGGTAGATTCTTTCTGGCTCGACAACAGCCTGAAAATTTCCAATGATGAACAGGTGTGGCTGGCTAAATTATTGTACTTCAGGCAGCTTCCTTTTCGCCAGAGTGTACAGGAAGAAGTGAAGAAAATGATGATCTGGGAAAACAATACAAGTTACCAATTGGCGTATAAGACGGGCTGGGGAAATACGGAAAAAGGGAATGAGTTGGGATGGATAGTTGGATGGATAGAAGAAAACCGGCACGTTTATTTCTTCTCGATGAACATTGAAACGGCAGATCATAATATTAATATGGTCGATGTGAGGAAGAAAATACTGATGAATGTCCTGACAGATGTGGGGTTTTTTAAAGGGCGAATGTAGTATAATGCGATAATGTGGGGCAATGCGAAATGTGGACAATATCCGGAATAGTTGCGGAGGTTTATATATGCAGAACAGAAATTGCTAAGTGAATTCAAATAAATTAATATCCTTTGTTACGATTTGAACATCCATGGTTTCTGTTGACCCTCGTTGGCGCGGTGGTAATGGCTGTACTGTTCATTGCGGTGGTGAGATGGAAAAGGCAAACCGTCAAACGCATTGGCGATGAAAAACTTATCCGCCAGCTTATCAATGGATATTCTCCCACCAGGTTCCGGACAAAATTTATACTTGTATTACTGGCATTTGTGCTTACAGCCCTGGGTGTATCCAACCTTCAATCGCCCACACAGATCGAACAGATCAATCGCCAGGGCATTGACGTAATGATCGCCCTTGACGTAAGCAAAAGTATGATGGCACAGGATATCCAGCCTAACCGCCTGGAACGCGCAAAACAACTGACCAGTAAACTGATCGACAGGCTTACGAATGATCGTGTAGGCCTGGTTCTGTTTGCGGGCAGGGCCTATATGCAAATGCCACTGACAACGGATCACAGTGCCGCAAAAATGTACGTTAATACGGCGTCCACCAATGCGGTTCCTACCCAGGGTACGGTTATAGGCGAGGCGCTTGCGCTCTGCAATAATGCTTTTGAAGGAAAACAGAAAAAATTCAAGGCTGTTATCCTGATCACTGATGGTGAAGACCACGATGAAACGGCGATAAACGTTGCCAAGAAAATGGCAGCAGAAGGCGTAATGCTTCATACTATAGGCGTTGGAACTTCTTCCGGAACACAATTCAATGATCCGGAAACGGGCGAATTAAAAAGGGATAACCAGGGTCTACCAGTGGTAACGAAGTTGAACGAAAAAGAACTGATAGACCTTGCTCAAACCGGGAACGGCGAATACCAGATGCTGATGGATACAGAGAACACCATCACGAATATCCTGAACCAGATCAATGCAATGGAAAAAAGAACAATAACCGACAATACGCTGTTGAACTATCGCAGTTTTTTTCAATGGTTTATCGCTATCGCTATTTTTTTATTAATGTTAGAGTTATTGATCTCTGAACGTAAACTTGAAGTGATTGACCGAAAAGTTGGTAAAGAAAACAAAGTCGTAAATGACCGAAAACTCGTTACCCCCGAACCCAAACTACAGAAATCATGAAACGGTTCATTATCATATTGGGTTGTTCTTTTTTTACGTGTTCCTTGCTGGCACAGCCAAAAGAAAGCATTGCCATAGGCAAAGGAAATGAAGCGTATAAAAAACAGGAGTTTGATAAAGCGCAGGATTTCTACCGCAAGGTATTAGAGCAATCCCCGGGCAATGTCACGGCTTCTTTTAACCTGGGCAACGCGCTATACAGGGATAAGAAAACGGAGGAAGCGGAAAAAATTTTCGACCTGGCTTCAGGCAGCGCAAAGGATAAGGTCACTAAGGGCGATGCAGAATACAATAAAGGTGTTACGTTAACTATGCAGAAAAAGACTGCTGAAAGCATCCAGGCCTACAAAGAAGCACTGCGGCTCAATCCCAGCGACTCACTGGCAAGGGAAAATCTACAGCGTGCGCTTCGTGAACAACAAAACGAGCAGCAGAAGAACAAGAAAAATGAGCAGAAAAAAGAGCAGAAGCAACAGAAAAAATTAAACAAACAGCAGATCATGCAGCTGCTTAATGCACTACAGGAACAGGAAAAGCTGTTGCAACAAAAACTCCAGAAGTCGAAAGTCCCCGCCCCTGGCCAGCCTGAAAAAGATTGGTAGGATATTACGCCAAGGCGTAATATAATGTGGGAATTTTGAAGTGTGGGAATGTGAAAATGGATTCTCATATTATCACGTTATTTTTGCACGATGCAATTGTATTGTAATTCGATGACCAGGTATAGCCGGTTGAAAACCCTGGAAGTCAATGTTGGAGACCTGAAACTGGGTAATGGTCATCCTATCAGGATCCAGACCATGACCACCACCGATACCATGGACACCAAAGCCACGGTAGAACAGTCCATCAGGTGCATAGAAGCCGGTGCCGAACTTGTCAGGATTACTGCGCCTTCTAAAAGAGAAGCCGAAAACCTTCTCAATATTAAAAATGAACTTCGCAAAAGAGGGTACACTACACCGTTAGTAGCCGACATTCACTTTACCCCCAATGCCGCAGAAATAGCCGCCCGTATCATTGAGAAAGTAAGGGTTAACCCGGGCAATTATGTCGATAAAAAGAAGTTTGAATTCATTGACTATACAGATGCGGATTATCTTGAAGAAATCGATCGTATCCGCGAAAGGTTTACCCCGCTGGTAAGAATTTGCCGCGAGTATGGAACGGCCATGCGCATTGGCACCAACCACGGTTCGCTGAGCGATCGTATTATGAGCCGTTACGGGGACACGCCGATGGGCATGGTAGAAAGTGCCATGGAGTTTCTTCGGATCGCCAGGGGTGAGCAATACCACAATATCGTACTGAGTATGAAATCCAGCAACCCGCTGGTAATGGTTCAGGCATATCGGCTGTTGGTGAACAAAATGCAGGAAGAGTTTAGTGCCTGCTATCCCTTACACCTCGGTGTGACGGAAGCGGGAGATGGAGAGGATGGAAGGATAAAGTCGGCCATTGGCATTGGCACCCTCCTGGCAGACGGTATTGGCGACACCATACGGGTATCCCTAACCGAAGATCCGGAGTTTGAGATCCCGGTGTGCAGAGACATAGTTGATAATGTGACAAATTTGAGAAATGTGGTGAATGTGGGTAATGAGAGCACATTTAATAATGTGGGGACCTTGGGAGATGAGGGAAATATGAAATCTAATTTTGAAGAAAAGCGCATAGACCAGTCTGTTTCACAAGTTCATATCCCTGGTATTCAGACGCCGCCGTATGATCCTTTCTCATACAGACGCAGGCAATCTGTTGAGGTGTCCAATATAGGCGCTAAACATGTGCCCGTTGTGGTGGCGGACCTCCACAAAGCGGTGGCTGTTTCACCGGCAGATTTATCTGCTATTGGTTACCAGTATAACGTCGTAACAGATAAATGGAATATTGGCGATGCTGCTGCGGATTATGTATATACGGGGAAGACTGTTATTAATTTCGCCTTGCCCGGGACACTTAAAGTGATGGTGGACCATGATACATGGCTGACTGTTGATGATAAAGAGAAATACTTCCCGGTCATAGAGGTGTTCGACCTGGCGAAGCATCCATTGCTGTCACCCATTATAAATTTTGTGTTGTTTGATGTGTCCGATATTAACGGCTGGCAGAATTTGCTGGATCACCTAAAACAGGACCCTACCCTGGTGGCTTGTTTAAAATGCAGTCATGATCCATCGATGCTTGCGCTACGAAGATTTATTATGGAGATGATGGTGCAGCAGGTACCCAATCCCGTTATTATAAACGTGGAAACGAACCAGAGTTCTGTGGACGAACAACTGATCCATTTTTCCGCTGAAGCAGGGGCCTTGTTCCTGGAGGGTATGGGAGACGGAATTTGGATATGGAATCATAGGGACAGCGTGGAAAATGTAGTGGTCAGTGGAAGAACATACCTGGAAGTAAAAAACAATTTCCAATTTCTAAACAATACAGCGTTCTCCATTTTACAGGCTACCCGAACCAGGATTTCCAAAACAGAATACATCTCCTGTCCAAGTTGTGGTCGAACATTATTTGATCTGCAGGAAACCACGGCCAGGATCAGGTCGCACACCTATCACCTGAAAGGTGTTAAGATCGCGATCATGGGATGTATTGTGAATGGCCCTGGTGAAATGGCAGACGCCGATTTTGGATATGTAGGCAGCGGACCTGGTAAAATAACATTATACAGGGGCAAAGAAGTGGTGAAGAAAAATGTGGACAGCGAGATTGCTTTATCGGAACTCATTAACCTGCTACAGGAAAGCGGGGTTTGGATCGAAAGGGAACTATAGATTCAGAAAAATTGCCGGAACAAATAAGGGATTAGATCACAAGGCTGATAGCTGGAAAATAACTCGATTACATTATGAAGACAGATTACCTGGTCATAGGTTCAGGAATAGCTGGATTAAGCTTTGCGTTGAAGATTGCCGATGCGCAACCTGACCGGACCATCATTGTAATGACCAAAACATTATCAGATGAAACGAACACTAAATATGCACAGGGTGGCATCGCAGCGGTTTGGGATGATGAGCAGGACAACTTCAATAAACATATTGAAGACACCATTATTGCTGGCGACGGACTATGCGATGAAGAGGTCGTCAAGATCGTGGTGAAGGAAGGACCTGAACGAGTGCGGGAAATCATTGAATGGGGGGCCAGGTTTGATAAGGATTCGGACGGTGATTATTCACTGGGTAAAGAAGGGGGTCATAGTGAATCACGCATCCTTCATTATAAGGATGTTACCGGCAAGGAAATGGAACGCGCACTTATTGAAGCTGTAAAAAGCAAACCCAACATTCAATTGATCAACCACTGTTTTGTGGTTGACCTCATCACTCAGCATCATCTCGGATACCTGGTGATGAAATCCAATCCAGATATTCAATGCTATGGTGTCTATGCGCTGAACCTGTTAACCAACCAGATGGAAAAGATCCTGGCAAAAGTTACGGTGCTGGCAACCGGGGGTAACGGGCAGATATATCGTACCACCACTAATCCGGCTATTGCGACAGGTGA
>JANMMA010000007.1:0-4758 GCA_031372815.1 Sphingobacteriales bacterium | reverse complement strand
ATCAATATGCCTGAAATGGACGGCCTTACGCTCATTAACAGGTTACATGAGTCTAGTCCGTTAATAAAATCAGTAATTATTTCTGCCTATGGCGATATGGAGAATATCCGTTCCGCCATGAACCGCGGAGCGTATGATTTTTTATGCAAGCCAGTCGACTTTGTTGACCTGGAACTAACCATGGATAAGACCCTTGAGCACGTAAAGCAGATCAGGGAAACATTTAAGGCCATAAAAGAAAACAATATCCTAAGGATGTATGTGGATGAGTCAGTACTTCAGTATATGAACTCCACTGATTTTGAAAACAGTGTAACGGTCAATGAAAATATTGAGGCTTCAGTAGTTTTTATTGATATCTGCGGGTTTACCTCTATTTCAGAAACACAACCTGTAAACGAAGTAGTGAATCTACTGAACAGGTATTTTGATATGATGGTTAAAGAGATCATCAATCAAAAAGGTCATGTGGATAAATTCATGGGCGACGCTATTATGGCTGTATTTAGGGGAGAATATCACCTGGACCGGGCCATCGAAACTGCCCTTGCCATCCGTAAACAGATCGATGGTTTACGGGGAGATGATAATGTATTGCATTTTCATCCGAAAGTCTCGATAGGCATAAATTCAGGGGAACTGATCTCCGGTAATATTGGATCTGCAAGCCTGAGAAGACTCGACTATACCGTAATTGGTGACGTCGTAAACACGGCCCAAAGGCTTCAAAGTGCCGCTAAGGCTGACCAGATCATACTCAATGAAACCTGCTACCAGAAAGTTAAGGAGTCTTTTGTGTGCGAGAACCTGGGAGAAGTGACCATGAAGAATAAGTTGGCTCCCGTCCAGATTTATAATGTGATTGAGTAATTACTACATCCCACATTACCACATTACCCACATTATCGCATTTTTAAACCCCGCCTTGGCGGGGTTTAAAAAAATAGCCATTCCGTAGAAACGGAACGGCCTCAACGATTGCTTGCCATATAAAAAAAACTTACTTCTTAGTTGTATCGGCAGCTGCTTTCATAGTGTCAACAACAACAGTAGTATCAACAGCTGGAGTTGTATCAACGGTAACAGGAGCTACAGTAGCAGTGTCAGTTGTAGTCTCAGTAGACTCAGAACCTCCGCATGAAGCGAGAGCAGCGATAGCCATAATGGCAAAAAACTTTTTCATTCGTTTGAATTTGATAATTTGTTAATGTATAGACATTAATACTCAATGGGTATAAAAGGTAACCCGGCCACGGTTAAGTTTTTTTTCGTTCTTTTGACCTATATTTTGGGTTACAAAATCCTCAAAAAAGTATTAATAAAGGCCGGTGAGCAATTATCTACAGGAATCAGCATTACTTAAGGGACTGGCAAACAACGACAAAAAGGCCGTAGAAACCATATACAAGGATAATTATAACCTGGTACAGCAGTTAATTATCAATAATAACGGGACGGAAGACGATGCAAAGGATATTTTCCAGGAAGCGCTCGTTATTCTATACCAGAAAGCCAAATCTGACTCTTTTGAACTGAATTGCCAGATCAAGACCTATGTGTATTCGGTCAGCAGAAGGCTTTGGCTCAAACGGTTACAGTATAATAAGCGGTTTGACACACCGGTGGACAATTTTAGTGAGATGGTTTCCGTGGAAGATGATCTGACGCTCCATGAGAAGATGGACAAACAGTACAGTATCATGAGGGGTGCAATGGGGAAGATTGGGGAGCCGTGTAAAAGTTTACTTGAAGCATTTTATGTGCACCATAAGAATATGCAGGAAATAGCCTCATTCTTTGGGTACACAAACGCAGATAACGCTAAGAACCAGAAGTATAAATGTCTGATGAGGTTGAAGAAACTATTTTTTGCTCAATATAAAAACGGTAATTAATGGACCAGATTGCTTTAGTTGATGCTGCTGAACGCTACCTGCGGGGAGAGATGAATCAACAGGAAATTTCAATGTTTGAGGAATTGCGTAAAACCAATCCTGATATTGATCAATTCGTTGTTGAGCACCACCTTTTCCTGGAGGAAATCGAACGTTACGGCGACCTTAAACGCTTTAAGGCCAATATGTATGATGTGCACCATTCCCTCAAGGAAACCGGTGATATCAGTGATGTTAAGCCTGCAAAAAAAGCCGCTTTAGTACAAATGTGGGACAGGTACCGCAAGGTGGTCGCTGTTGCTGCGTCTATTGCCGGACTTACTGCCCTGCTGATAAGCGGGCTGGTAATGGTGTTCTCGCCTAAAGCGCCTATTTCGGATATTGAAGAGTTAAGAAAAAAAGTGAATACGCTTGAAGTAAACACGAAAAGCCAGGCTATTGTCCTGAACGACGTCAAAAAGAAAATAGAGCCGGGAACCCCGATATCTTTTGGTGGTACCAGCTTTCTGATCGATGGAAAGGGCTACCTGCTCACCAGCTCACACGTGATCAGCAATGCTTCACAAGTGTTTGTGCAAAATAGTAAAGGACAGGATCTGAGGGCTGACATCGTCTACAATGATGAAAAACGTGACCTGGCTATCCTTAAGATCAATGACCAGGACTTCAAACCCATCAGCAATCTCCCATACGGCATAAGAAGAAATTCATCTGAGCTGGCTGAACCCATATTCACCCTCGGCTTTCCAAAAGACGAAATCGTATACGGTGAGGGATACCTGAGTGCCATGACAGGTTTTAAAGGTGATACAATGAGCAGCCAGATTACCATTTCGGCCAATCCGGGTAATTCCGGTGGACCTGTTTTGAATAAGAATGGTGAAGTTATTGGTATGCTTAATGCGCGTCAGACAACAGCGGAAGGTGTAGTGTTTGCCGTGAAATCACAGCACATATTCAGGACCATCGATGACTTGAAACAAATAGATTCAATTCAAAATATCAGGATGTCGACCACTTCCAGTATCCGCGGAATGGAAAGGGTACAGCAGGTGAAGAAGATTGAAGAATGTGTTTATATGGTTAAGGTTGTCATGAAGTAATTGACGGATTAGCGGATTTACGGATTGGCGGATTTACGGATTACCCATCATCGAAAACCACATTATCGCAATAAATAATTAGCACATTAAAAAAGAGGACTTCTGTCCTCTTTTTTCAGTCTTTTAATTCAATTCGTTAATCCGCCAATCCGATAATTCCACAATCCCGCAGGGTATTCACCGGCCTTCACCAGCGCATCAACATTGGCCTTAACTATCGGTGCATCTTGTTTATAAGTTACCCCAAACCATAGTGCCGAAGTGGGTATAACCCTTATCACGCCTGCCTTTTCTCGGATGTATTCATCCGCCACGATGGGAATAAAAAACTCCGACTTTGGTGTATTGATATGCTCGTCAAGAAATTTGTTAAAAAGCCCTTCGCTATATGAAAACACAGCTGGCGAAAAGCACCAGAAGTTCATTGATACACTCGTCTCCAAAGACAGTTCTTTCGGCTCCATACCGTCATCACAAACGATCTTACCATCCTGCTCACTAATGTTAAGCCGCTCTGCGATGGCGGCGAGATTACCTTGATCATCGACCTGGCAGACACCGCGGTTTACTGTGCCATGATCTGACAATGTTTTTAGCAATTCGTATCCTATAATTGACCATGTAGAGTCGTTACACACAGTAGTGAGAAAGCTGTAAGATTTTTCAAATGCATCCCTTCCATAAAAATCGTCAGCGTTGATTACGGCAAAAGGCTCATTAATGGCATCTTTTGCGCACATTACGGCATGTGCGGTACCCCACGGCTTACTTCGTTCAGCAGGGATGTCACGGCCACCCGTAAACGCAGAAAGTTCCTGGAAAACATAAGCCGTTTCAATACGGCCCTTCAATTTCGGCTCAAAAATGGTCTTGAAATTTTCGGCAAACTCTTCCCTGATAATAAAGACTATTTTCCCATATCCTGCCCTGATGGCATCGTAAATGGAATAATCCATGATGGTTTCACCGGCAGGTCCGAAAGACTCGATCTGTTTCATACCTCCATAGCGGGATGCCATACCTGCCGCCAGGATACAAAGGGTTGGTTTCATTCAATTTGTTTTATCAACTTTGGAGCACAAAATTACGCAATTACATATGCAATTAAACCCTGTTACGGAAAAGTTGCAATGGTTTGAACGCCTCGCGGAACAACATATTGTTACACAAAACATTATCGACCCATGCCAGGATTACAAAAACATTACCTGGGAAGTCCTTCGGACGGACCTTATTCATCCTGTTTGTTCCGGAAACAAATTTTTTAAGCTTAAATATTATCTTCTTGATGCGTTACTAAATAGACATACCCGCATTACTACCTATGGAGGTGCTTGGTCGAACCATATCGTTGCCTCGGCATATGCTGCGAATTATTGTGGATTGAAATCTACCGGCATCATTCGTGGTGAAACGCCAAAGATATTGTCTGACACCCTGGTGCGGGCTAAAGAAGAAGGAATGGAACTCGAATTCCTGTCAAGACAGGATTATTCAGTACTTAATTCTGCTAAGAACCACTGCGAGGATGATATCATCTTACTGGAATCTGATCCCTTAAAGTTGAATCTTCTCGTTGAGCCGCCCAATAGCGAGGATTATATTATCCCGCAAGGCGGATATGGCATATTGGGTGTGAAAGGAGCTGCTGAAATGCTTAACTATACAAATAAGGAAAAATACACTCATATATGCTGTGCATGCGGAACAGGTACCATGCTTGCCGGCCTGATGACAGCCGCATCCTCCCCCGCTCAGCA
>JANMMA010000487.1:0-11464 GCA_031372815.1 Sphingobacteriales bacterium | reverse complement strand
GATCGCCACCCGGCCGGAATTCATGCGCAGAATGAAAGATATGGCAGCCATCAGTGGACCGGGTGCATCTTTCTATGCAAATATGCCGGATGAAGTTACACTGACGGTAAATGGAAATCATCCTGCTATTCAGACTGTCTTGAAGGAGGATGATGAAGCAAGACAGAAAAAACTCGTACGCAACCTGGCCGACCTCGCATTATTGTCACAGGGAATGCTCAAAGGAAACGACCTAACGGCCTTCATTAACCGAAATGTTGAACTGATGAGTTGATCGCCATAGGCGATCAACTCATCAGTTCATTGTCGGGTTGGCGAATTATCGGATTGTCGAATTGTTTTTTTACTCGCTAATCCGCTAATCCGTCAATCCGTTAATCCGTAAATCCGCCAATCCGTCCATCCGCGAATTCGCTAATCCGCCAATTTTACGTCAATCACTTTCACCTGCAACGTACTGTTTCCCTGCCATTCATTTTTGTCAATGGTGAATGCCATGTCAAAGGGTTGTCCATTTTCAATGATGGCGTATTTTGAAGCCAGGTTGAAGCCAATACCACTCAAGATGATATTATCCTGTTTCACAACAAAACGGATATGCATGTCTTTTAGAATTCTGCTTGATCCTGTATTTCTCACCCCTCGCGCTAGAAAAATGGGTTGGGGATTTTCCGGTCCGAACGGTTCCATCTGAGATAATATCCTGTAAAAAACTTCTGTGATATCGGAAAACCTAATCTCTGCATCAATGTTGATAACTGGTGTGAGCATTTCGTCATCTATCATTGCCGTAACTACCCTGTCAAACATCTCTCGGAAAGCTTCTACATTTTCGGGAAGCATGGTCATGCCGGCTGCGAAATAATGTCCACCAAATCCAAGTAATAACGATGCGCACCGATCAAGTCCGTCGTGAATATTGAAGCCTGGTATACTGCGTGCACTACCCGCTACGGTATCACCATTCCGGGTTAGTACAATGGTTGGCCTGTAGTAATGATCGATAAGCCGGCTGGCCACAATGCCTACTACCCCTTTATGCCAGTGTGGCTGATACACAACGGTTGATTTTCTCTTGCCCAGCAATTCATAGTCACGTAACAGGGTGAGTGCTTCCTCGGTTATACTGGCATCGGCTTCTTTCCGGTCTGCATTGTCTGAATGCAACATACGCGCATACTCAATTGCTTTTGCCAGGTTTACTTCGCTGAACAAATGGATGACTTTACGGGCATCGTCCATCCTTCCGGCTGCATTGACCCTTGGTGCAATCATGAACACGATATGATGAATGGATACTAGTGGCTTTACACCACTGACTTCCATTAATGCTTTAATGGCCATTGAAGGGTTCTCATTGGCTTTCTTCAGTCCATGATAGGTGATCACCCTGTTCTCACCCGTCATCGGAACGATGTCGGCAGCGACAGCAGTTGCTGCAAGATCAAGAAATTGCAGGTAATGGCTTTCCGGTAAATCCAATTGTTTAACCAGGGCCATGATCAGTTTTAGTCCAACTCCACATCCGCAAAGATCTTTATAAGGATAGTCACATCCAGGTTGCTTGGGGTTAAGAACGGCCGTTGCCGGAGGTAGTACATCCCCCGGAATATGATGGTCACAAATAATAAATTCCACCCCATGAGTGAGCGCATAACCCACAAGGTCAACCGATTTTATGCCACAGTCCAGTGCAATGACCAGGCTGTATTTTTTTTCAATAGCAAAATCAACCCCGGCCAGAGAAATACCATAGCCTTCGCGGTAGCGGTGGGGGATGTAAAACTCCGTTCGGGCGGGATCATAGACTTCACAAATAAAACGATACATGCAGCCTACAGCGGTGGTGCCATCTACGTCATAATCGCCATAGATGAGGATATTCTCACCTTTTTGCATGCCTTGCATGATACGTGTTACAGCCTTATCCATATCCTTCATAAGGAAGGGATCGTGTAAACCGGATAAAGAGGGGCGGAAGAAATCGAAGGCCTGCTGATAATTACTTATGTTACGTTGTGCGAGTATCTGGCAAAGTACGGGATGTATGCGCAGTTCATTTTGCAGCGTTTCCACGATATCGGCACTGGCCTCCTGCTGTATCCACCTCTTCTCCATAATCAGTTCGATTCGATAAATGATGGCGTTTAGTTCGCCTTAATTCAATTGCTGAAATAGTATCCTGCCGGGTTGGTAGTTGTTATGACATTTACTTTACCTCCCTTAGCCTTGGTGACAACAGCCTATTTTTTTCTATCGGTGGTAAAATTTACCAATTGGACCAGCGTGTCTTTCACCGGGCCGTTGTGAAACTCATCCAGGATCTGCAAAGCCTCATTGCGAAAGTGGTTCATTTTCTCAATGGCATAGGTAATGCCCCCGGATTTTTCCACCACATCAATAACGTAATCTATTTTTTTCTGTTTCTTGTTCTGGTTCTTTAATATGTAGATTAGTTCCTGCCGAAGCGACGGTTCCGCGTGGTTAATGGTATAGATCAGCGGGAGTGTGAGCTTTTTCTCGCGGATATCGTTCCCCGTGGGCTTTCCCACGTCGTCCCGGCCATAATCAAACAGGTCATCCTTGATCTGAAAAGCGATGCCCACCAGTTCGCCGAACTTCCGGAGTTTTTCCGTAGTGACTTCATCGCCGGAAGTGGAATAAGCCCCCGCGGCACAGGCAGAAGCCAGCAGGGAAGCGGTCTTATGACGGATGATTCGGTAATAGAGATCTTCATCCAGGTTAAGGGACCTGGCTTTTTCCATCTGAAGCAGCTCACCTTCGCTCATTTCCTTAACAGCCCTTGACATGATCTGGAGGATGCGGAAATCGTCGTTATCGAGCGACAATAACATGCCCTTTGCCAGGAGATAGTCCCCCACCAGGACAGAGGCTTTGGCTTTCCATAAGGCATACACGGAGAAAAAGCCTCTCCTTTCCATGGCTTCATCAACCACGTCATCGTGCACCAGGGATGCGGTGTGTAATAATTCTACGAGTGAGGCTGCCCGATAGGTTGATTCATTTATGGGTCCGCAGAGTTTCGCGCTGAGCAAAACGAACATAGGCCTGATCTGTTTGCCCTTTGTTTTCACGATATACCGCATGATCCTGTCGATCAGGGGTACCGTACTTTTCACGGAATCCTTGAAACGCGTTTCAAATATCCTCAGTTCATCTGCAATTATTTCGGAAGAGAAATTCATGAATAGGCAACGAACTTATGAAAATTTGCAACATTATAGCGAGCGTGCTGCCATTTGATGACATGGTGCAGCATAAATGGATATAAATTGGTCTCCATAATATTTGCTAATACGGCGCTCATTGAATACTTTTGTGCCGTTTCTTATAAAAGATTTACGATAAAACAATGCTTAACCGGATCCCGCAAAAAATACAACAATACAATTCTAACATTATGGCAAGCAAAAAGTACAGTTTTTTATTGGGACTAATCACCCTGATTGTTTCTACAACTGTGTCCGCACAGACACCAGTACCAGTCTGGTCCGATTCTTCTTACTATCCAGCAGGCAGGTTGCCTCAGTATAACGAATTCATGAATAACCTTTACCCTTTCCCTCCAAAACCAAGGAACATGTGGGAAGTGGGTGTGAAGATTGGTGCACCTAACATTGCAGGTGATGTTACGGCTAACTTTCCTACCCTTGGATGGGGCGTTCATGTAAGGAAAGCCCTTGGATATTCACTGTCACTAAGGGCTGAATATATCAATGGAACAGCAACCGGCGTGAACTGGCAGGAGGCTCAAAACTATATGAAGAATCCGGCCTGGAGAGATAACGGATATGTAGGTAACCAAACCACACAAAGTGGTGACAGGCTTCCTTCTAAGGACAACGTTTTCTATAACTACAAGACTAAATTCAGTGACCTGGGACTTCAGGCCATCTTCAACTTCAGCAATATTAAGTTCCACTCCGCAAGAACCAAAATAGGCCTGTACGTTTTGGCAGGTGTTGGACTTACATGGTATGACGCCAAAGTAAATGCCCTGAATGGCAGTGCAACTTATGCTACCGATTTTAACAGCATTAGCAATATCAACTACGATAACAGGAAAGACATTAAAAAAAGGTTGAAAGACGTTCTTGATGACAGTTACGAAACTGCAGCGCAGAACAATGATGACCGTGATGGTAATAAAAGATTAAGCGGTACCGTTGGTGCGGGTATATCTGTAAGGCTTTCAAGGCGCTTCAATATCGCTCTGGAAGACAGGATCACCTTCCTCAGGGATGACCTACTTGATGGCCAGCAGTGGACAGAACACCCACACGGAGATGCTACCTTGACGCGTAACTTCGACTCTATCAACTTCCTTTCTCTTGGTCTTAACATCAACTTATTTTAACCTTAATAGCTGAATCATATGAAACTTATTAAAATAGCGCTTTTTCTGTTTGTGTCGCTCACCGTTATGCAAAGCGATGCCGTTGCTCAAAAAGGCAAAAAATCCGTAGAACCTCTGTATTGGGAAAACCCGTTGAACTATGCTTACGCCGAGATCAATGCGCCAAAGCACATGAAAATGCCTAAGCCCATTCTGGATGACGCTGATGGCGATGGTATCACTGACCAGTTCGATAACGAGCCAAACACTCCAGCCGGTTCACCTGTAGACTCCCATGGTGTTGCACGGGATACAGATGGTGATGGTGTTCCTGATTTCAAAGACAAGCAACTGGTAACCCCAACAGAATGCCAGCCTGTAGACGCTGACGGTGTGGGCAAATGTCCGGATCCCGCTTGTTGTACAGAGATTAAGGAAAACATGATGAGGAAACCCGTATGTGACCTGGGTGACCTGCCATCAATAACGTTTAAAGGAAATTCTGCTGCAGTATCTAAAGATGCTGAAGCTGTTTTGGCTACTGTGGCCGAGAAATTAAGGAATAGCCCAGCTTGTAAAGTAGTGGTAACCGGTTATGGTGAGCCTTCTAAATCAAGCCAGCAGCTTAGCTGGGATAGGGTGAATGCCGTAATCAATCATATGGTCGACAAACAAGGTATTAGCTCTGACAGGTTTATCTTCCGCTTCGGTGAAACCGGCGGTGATGCCAGTACTGTTGATATCAGGGCGGCTACAGAAAGCGATGCCGGACCAAACACGGTTCCTGCACCGCATCCTAACCTCAGGAAAAAGTAATCTTTAAGCCATCGCGAGATGGTAACTAAAGATCTGTATATTAAAGAGTTGCATCCCGAATTTTCGGGATGCAATTTTTTTATCATTGTCTTAACGGCACCTTGGTTAAATTAAGCACTTGTTCCCCATAAAAATCCTATTTTTGCCCGCTTTATGAATAGTCGTCTCCTGGTTTTTACCCTTTTTATCGCCTTTGCCGCAACGTCGTGCAATCAAAGTTTCAATAAGGTGCTGAAAAGCACCGATTATGAGTACAAACTGAAAAAAGCGATAGAATACTACGACAAGAAGGATTATCGAAAAGCGCAGATGATTTTTGAAGAGCTATTTCCGATCTACAAAGGAACGCCCCAGTTCGAGGACCTCTATTTCCGCTACGCAACGGGCGCCTATTACCAAAAAGATTATGCAAGTGCGGAGAACCTGTTCAGTGGATTCCTGGATATGTTCCCAAACAGTGCGAAGGCGGAACAAATGGAGTTTCTTGAAGCCTATACGTTCTATAAACAAAGTCCCAAGCCGCAGTTAGACCAGACCAATACCATAAAGGCCATCGGTATGCTGCAGACCTTCATCAATACCCATCCGGGTTCACCCCGCAACAAAGAAGCAGAGGACATCATCAATAAATGCCTCATAAAGCTGGAAACCAAGGAAATGGATGCAGCAAAGCTTTATTATAACCTGGGACAGTATAAGGCATCAGGGATTGCCTATACCTCCTTGATCAATAATTACCCTTATTCCACCAGTGCCGACAGTTATAAACTGGCTGTCATTAAATCTTATTACAAATACGCGACGCTGAGTATACAGGAAAGGCGCGAAGAGCGTTATATCAAGGTAATTGCCGAAGTCAATGATTTCCAGGACCGGTTCCCGGAAAGTAAATTATTGAAAGAAGCCGAACGTTACTTAACTTTGTCCACCAACAATATTAAATCAATCAAGAAATGAGCAGATTACGTAGGCAGATAGGAAACAGCATCACCAATCTGATGGAGACAAAAGACGTTTCCAAGATCAAGCGTAAAACGGGGAACTCTTACGAGTCTATCGCCATCATTTCAAAGCGAGCTAACCAGATCAATATTATGCTGAAAGAAGAACTGCATAATAAACTGGAAGAATTCGCCAGCCATACCGACAGCCTGGAAGAGATCCACGAAAACAAAGAGCAGATCGAGATCTCCAAAGCTTACGAAAAAATGCCCAATCCGGCATTGCTCGCCACACAGGAGTTCATGGAAGACAAAGTCTACTACAGGAAAAACGAAGGCGATCAGTTATTCAGCTAACACTGAAAAATCGATCACTTGTATTATAAGTTTCATAAAAGGCGGCAACCACAACTTGCCGCTTTTTTATTTGTGTTAATTTCAATAGTCACCAACCCAGCCACCTGAATGTTGCGCAATAAAAAGATATTACTGGGCATAACGGGAAGTATCGCCGCTTACAAAGCTGCTTTCCTCGTGCGGCTCCTGGTGAAGGCTGGTGCCGAGGTTAAGGTGATCATGACACCGGCATCAACAGATTTTATTTCGCCGTTGACCATGTCGACCCTCTCCAAAAATCCCGTACTCACCGGTTTATTCGAAGACGATTCATGGGCCAATCATGTGATGTTGGGTAGATGGGCCGATCTGATGCTCATTGCTCCACTGAGCTGTAATACGTTGTCGAAGATGGCCACTGGGGCCTGCGACAATCTACTTATGGCGGTGTACCTGTCCGCCACCTGCCCGATAGTGGTTGCCCCGGCAATGGACGAGGATATGTGGATACACCAGTCGACCAAAGAAAACCTCGAAAAAATTGCCTCTTTTGGCAATACCATCATTCCGGTTTCTACTGGCGAACTGGCAAGTGGATTGTTTGGAGAGGGAAGGATGGCAGAACCGGAAGCTATCATAACATTCATAGAAAATAAATTTTTCCCCGCAGGTGAACTGAAGGGAAAGAAGGCACTGGTTTCAGCCGGACCAACATTTGAGCCAATAGATCCGGTAAGGTTTGTTGGAAATCATTCTTCCGGGAAAATGGGCGTAGCTATTGCCCGCGAATTGCATGAGCGTGGGGCTGACGTAACACTGGTACTTGGACCCGTGAATACAAGGTTTGATCTTTCCGGACTCGACGTGAAAAAAGTCCAAACCGCTCATGAAATGTATGAAGCATGTCTAAGCAGTTTTCCATCTGCGGATATCACTGTAATGGCTGCAGCCGTAGCTGATTACACGCCCGTGACGGTGGCCGCAGAGAAGATTAAGAAAAAAGAAGCGGAATGGTCGCTCACGTTTTCAAAAACGGTTGACATACTGAAAAGCCTGGGTCAACAGAAAAAAAATGGCCAGGTATTAGTAGGATTTGCCCTTGAAACTACTAATGAAAAAGTGAATGCCATCGAAAAGCTTAATACTAAAAACGCAGACATCATCGTGCTCAATTCACTGCAGGATCAGGGTGCAGGCTTTGGACATGATACTAATAAAGTCACGCTGTTCAACAAAAAAGGCACTGAACTCAGTTTTGATGTAAAACCAAAACACGAAGTTGCCATAGATATTGTAGACGCCATTATTCGATATAACACCCATGAGTAAACGAAATCATATACTGTTACTGGTATTGCTGCTCGCCGGCCCGGCCTTGATGCAGGCCCAGGAACTTAATGCAAAGGTTACCGTTATTTACAGCCAGGTGGGACCAACAGTTGACCGGAAAGTGTTCCAGACCATGCAAACGGCGCTGACGAATTTTCTAAATAAGCGCAAATGGACCACTGAAGACTATTCTCCACAGGAAAGGATCAATTGCAGTTTTTTATTGAACCTGCAGTCTATCCCCGAAACCGGTGTTTACAAAGCCACACTAACGGTGCAGGCTGCCCGCCCAGTGTATAACAGCAGCTACCAGGCCGCACTGGTTAATTTCCAGGATAATGACGTATCGTTCCGCTACCAGGAATACCAGCCCGTCGAATTCAATGAAAATCAGATCGGTGGACCTGAACCATTGGCAGGGAACCTAACGGCAGTACTTGCCTATTATGTAAACCTTATTGTCGGGCTCGACATGGATTCATTTGCCCCTCGTGGTGGCGATAAATATTTTCAAAAGGCCAGCGCCATTGTTAACAGTGCGCCTGATGGCCGAATTATTTCAGGATGGAAGCCGTTCGACGGACAGCGTAACAGGTATTGGCTCACCGAGAACCTAACTAACAGTAAATATACTTTGGTACATGATGCTAACTATACTTATTACAGGTTGGGTATGGATCAGCTGTATGAAAATGAGACCGAGGCACGCACCCAGATCATGAATGCGATCAGTTCAATGTATACGCTCACTACTGATAACCCTAACCTAATGATCTATTCATTTTTCTTCCAGGGCAAAGCAGATGAAATTATCAGGATCATGAAGAAAGCCAATCCGGGCGACCGTGCGCGGGCCATCGAGATGCTGCAAAAAATAGACCCTACCAATACAGCAAAATACCGTGACGGATTGAAATGAAGTGGATAATCATTCCTACGGCATTCATGTTGCTTTGTTCCTGCACCGGAAAAAATGGCATCCCTTCAGGTGTATTGCCGCCGGTGCAAATGGAAAAACTACTGTTCGATGTGATTGTTGCAGAGGGCTATGCAGAGAGTTACCTGTTTAAAGACAGTTCGAAAACAAAAGAGCAGTGGATGAATGAAGAAATGGATAGAGTTTTGGCCATCCATAAAGTGTCGCAGGAAACCTTCATGAAGAGCTACGACTTTTATAAGACCAGGCCCGATCTTTTTAAGCCGATCACAGATACTATGAATGAAAAAAGTCAGCGTAACCGCGAGCGGGTATTTGATAAGACGATCCGTAAAACACTTGAGTAGCGGAGTCAAATTCTAACTCATTTTTCTTCAATCAGATCAACGAAGTCATCATTTTCCGCCCTCATATTTTTACGCTTCACGGCTTTGCATCATTTTGCCGGTTAGACCTGGAAAGTATTTATTAGGACCAGCGGTTCTAACTAACCGGTAATACTAAACCTTTCACCCCAGGCCGCTGAATGCTGATCGGGCTCATAGTCTCTTCCATTGATGTTGATCCGAATACCCTTATTGATGTCGTAAGGCCTTGTTTCCTCTGTAGGCTCAAGGAACCAAATCGCAATAGTGAACATGACAAACCTGATGACGGTGGCGATCTGTACAAAAACGGTGGACGCCAGGGAGGCTGTTTCCTCTGTATTGAACAGGTAGTTTTTTCCCACCTCCCAGAACAGGCAAAAGGAAAAGTAAAACAGGGTACTCATGCAGAGCCAGAACAGGGGAGAATTCATCATTTCGAGCGACTGCTTCTGCCATTGCCTGGCGATGGTAACCGCCATCATGATGATGATCAAACCATACTGTATACTACGCAACAAGAGTTCGTCACTTTTAAAACCTAGTATGGCAAAGTAGGTAACAATAGACGATATATAAGCGATCACGAAGCCGTTAAGTATATAACGGAAACGGATACTCGTAGTATGAACCTTCAGGATTAGCGCCATTAGCATGAACTCGATCCCGTTAAAGACATTGAGGGTTGCCTGTGCGGGGAGGCCAAATTTGTTGATGTCGGTAAACAGCACCCGCTGTATAAAAAGGAAGAGACAGAGTAGCATCACAAACGTGATGGTATCGTGTGTATATTCTTTTCTGAACAGGATTATCGCCAATGCAACGATGGGCATGATCACCGTGAGAAAATTGAGTACGTCGCTGAAAGGATTGCCGGTAATAAACATAATAAAATTGTTTAACCGGTCTTACATAGAAAGGGATTCAGACGGTAAAAAGCAAATGGAATTTCGTGGATGGGGGATGATCGAAGAAATCAAATATACTGTCGATAATTCGTAATTGCAAGCCAGGGCCCTTTGATGGCAGGGGTTTTAACGCTTGTTGAAAGGCGAACCGTTTTTCTCTTTGTTGATTTCCAGGGATTTGGGGAGCAGTATGCCGACAGAAAAAAAGGTGAACTGCAGGCAGAAAATAATCACATACATCACGGAAAACTGGTCCTGTTCGTGATAGCTCAGGTCAGACGTTGATTTGCTGGTCAGTAATAAAAGGCTATACAGTCCGAAGTGAAAAAATATGCCCGCAGTGAACCAGAAGTCAGGGCTCATGATCAGGTATTCATCCACCTTATTCACCTTACTTCCAAGAACTAGCAGCGAAACTATGAACAACAAAATCACGCCTGTTTTCATGACGATGTCTACCCCCAAGTTTTGTCCACCCATGATACTGAACGAAGCATATATGCCCAAAAATACCAGGATAGAAGTAAGGATGCTATATTTCAATACAGGGTTTGTAGTACATGTCTTCAACAACAGTCCGGTGAAAAGAAACTCAGCAATAAAGGTGACGTGTATAAATGAAGACTGAAGTGGATTGCCTTTGGCGAGTAAAAGAAACGTGTTAGAAATTACGGAAACAACGCAGAGCAGGACCAGGCTTGTATTGGTGGCGTTGAAGTGCATCCGCCTCACCAGTAGTAAGAGCAGCGGGAACACGGGGGCAAAAAGCACCCATGGCAATAAATTACCAGGAAGGACACCACCTAAATTCAGCATAATAGTTGCTTGACGCTTCAAAGTGGTTCTGGCACAGGAAATTGGGTACGGTGGTTTCTAGTCTATCAGGTAGTTTTTCTGAAAATCAGAGACAACGTTCTGATTTCACAGGTTTGTTTTTTGGTGGTTTCTTAGTCTATCAGGTTATTTTTCACGGCAAAGAATACAAGGCCGGCCGTATTTTTTGTTCCGAATCTTTCCATGAGCCGGTCTTTTATGGCTTCTACTGTGCGTGGACTGATCTCCATTTTCTGGGCGATCTCCGTTGCGGTATATTCCATACAAAGAAGGCGGATCACTTCTTTTTCTTTATCATTCATCACCACCTCATTACTGAGGGAAGGGATGGATTTTGCGCGAGAGTGCGACTTTTTCAGCAGCACTCGGTTCACAAAATTATTCAGGTAATAGCCTTTGGTCATTACCTCGATGATGGCTGTTTTGATCTCCGTTGGATCAGCGCTTTTCAGGAGGTATCCGTTGGCGCCGTTCTCCATCAGGTGAGAAACAAACCTTTCATCTTCATACATAGTGAGCACCAGCACCTTAATGTTCGGATAATTCTTGCTCAGCACTTTAGTGGTTTCGATACCGTCTTTAGTGGGCATTCTCAGGTCCATCAACACGATATCGGGCTGCGATTCCGGTATTCCTGCGAG
>JANMMA010000443.1:0-2591 GCA_031372815.1 Sphingobacteriales bacterium | reverse complement strand
ATAAAGAAGGCTCCACACCGTGTTCCCTTTCACCGTCAACCTTTATCGTTAGTCCATCAATTTGCTGCCGCTGCTTTTTGAGAATACTTATTACATCAACTGCGCTACAGCCACAAAGGGCCGACAACATTGTTTGCATGGCACGAAAGCCAAGTCCATGTCCCCCAGAATCCACCGGTATGTCAATTTTCATAGTATGCCCCTTGGCATCGGTTATCGTCAGTCCATAATCGGGATCAGTAAGTTCTGCCTGTAATAAAGCCATGCGCAAATATACTGATGTAATGTGAAAATTTGAGGATGTGCTGATGCGGTAATTTAAGGGCAAATACCAGCAGGAAAGTAATCGGTCCCGTACACGCAAATCTCATTTTCTCCGGAAATCAAGGTTCTGGAAAAAAAATAAACGTGCAGCATCTGTCGACTTATACTTATTGCCGGCAGCCAGTTGTTGAAAGACATTCAGATAGCCGAACTGGATATTACTATGTGCGTTAAGGAAGTAATTAAAGCCAACAAAAAAGCGGTTCTGGTCGAAATAGTTATAGACAACCTGTTTGCCGAAATTGACCATTACTTCGTCGTTCACGACAAATGTAACCGCACCTTTTTCATAAGCCTTTTTGGTAATTGGTACCTGGAAGAAAAAGTTATACCGCAGTCTGTTGTTGTAAGAATACCCTTCTGCAAGTTCATCCGGACCAGCAATTTTTCTCCGCCATCTTTGTTCCAGCCTGATCCATTGCATGAGCCTGATACGTGAATAATTGGTATGCCATTGTATCTGTTCCCATATGCGATGATCAGGCTGCGAAATTCCGGAATGGTTATCTGCCGGATAGATATTATTATAAGTATAACCGACGGTGAATTTTATTTTGTCGCTCAGATAGTAAGTAATACCGGGCCTGACCATTGCAATGGAAAGACTGTCGAAAAAATTGTCTTTTGTACGTAAATGACCATCAAACCAGAAGCCCCACCTTTTACTGATCCTGGACTGGTTAAAATAACCAAACCAGACCTGCTCATAGTGGTCCGTAGATTTGGTAACCTGTGCGCCAACGAATTGAAAAAAGAACATCAAGGCAGCAAATACAATAAATTTCCTCATATGCTTCAAATCTATGACGAACTAACTTTTTTCACTATTGATTCAACATTTAAAATCGATGCTGAACGCTGTTGTCCCCATCATTTGTTCAACAACTCAATCTATACTGAACTATTTCATCTGAACTACTTGTTCAGTAATCCTTCAAAAGTGAACGCAACATAATATAATCCGCCGATAATAGGTCCTGCCGCATACTGTATATATCGGTTGTTGAATATATTGGACGCACCACCTTTAATAGTAACCTTAGCCTTCGGTACGCGATATGTTACCTGGGCATCTACCACCTGGTAAGCAGGTATTTTGCCATTGGCCAGAGGGCTTTCCCAGGTAAACGCATCCTGCCATCTCCAAACAACATTAAATCCAAGATTTTTCACTACTTCCCTGTTTCCGAATGACAGGTTGGTGACCCATTTTGGGGTATTGAAAGCCGTTATGAATACATCAGGCGTTTTGTTGACAGAAATATTATTGTAGTTCACATTTCCGGATATAGTATACTTCTTATAAAAATTATAAGTAATACCCAACGACGATCCGTAATTATGATAGACATTTTTGGCGTTGGTGAATACCCTGTAGCGTGTTTGTTTTGACCTGTTTGACGCCAACATATCAATGGATGCAGCGTCTGTCCCTACCTTACCCGTACTCGGAACAGAAACTTCCACCTGGCCCAGGAAACCGCTGTAATTATTGGAATAAGCATCAAAGTCGATGACCAGTTTATTATCCAGCAAAACACTTTTATAACCAATCTCCAAAGAATTTATTTTTTCCGGCCTTGTTGGGTCCAGATTTGTGATAGCCAGCAAAGCTTTGTTCTTTACAGCTGCTGCATTTTGTGTTGACCCGGCAGTTACATCTTTATTTACTGCAGCGTTAAAGGTATTTACCGAGGTTAATGTATAAGAATTTTCCAGATAGCCCAGGCCCTCATTGATATAGGACAATCCTCCTACCCTGCGTACGTTTCCATTATTGACAAAAGAGAGTGCTTCAAAAAGTGCCGGGAATCGGTAACCATTCTGATAAGTGATCCGCACATAATTATTTTTCGCCACCTCATACACGGCCGACAATCTGGGGTTCCAAATGGGCTTAAATTCAGGATTGTAATCAAACCTGACGGATCCAAATATTTTCAATTTTTCTTTTAACAACTTCTTTGTCACCTGCACAAAACCACCAATTTTACTATACGTAACATTACTCCCAAAACTGCCGTCCTTGTCCGGTTTGTTGCGGTCGGTCAGCGGCCTGGAAAAATCCACGAAGTTGTTTCCATCAGGAATCACTTCATACAGGCGGTAATCAGCGCCCACCAATAGGTCAAACAACTTTACTTTTTCGGAAAGGTCCCACTGCCCTTCCAACTGGTACAGCCTGCTCTTTTGCAAGAGCCATGCACCTCCCGTTGCCGGAGCTCCCGCTATACCAGCATTTTTATGGTCCCAGTTATTGGTTTTGA
>JANMMA010000406.1:0-4263 GCA_031372815.1 Sphingobacteriales bacterium | reverse complement strand
TTCGCGATACATTCTGCGCGACATGAATGCCAGGAAAAGGATCACCAATACTTCAATAAAAATCACTGCCGCCAGGGCCCAGAATTCAATGAAGTTCAGCCCTCCGTAATTGCTTATGGTAGATACTGCGGGTGCAGCTTCAGCAGTCTGGCCCTGTACGCCATTGACCAGCAACAATCCGATCAATGCCATCATACCGCCTAACTTAGACTCCCTGCGCCTTTTTTCATTCAATTGCCTGCCGAGCATCAGCATCACCTGCCCAAGGCCCCAGATTGCCATCAGCATTACGACGGCAACGATGACCAGCAGTATGAGCAACCAGTTTACACTACCTCCGTCAGCGGCAGCAGCACCCTGCGCCTGGCTGGCAAACGCGAGTAAGAGTGAGGTGGATAATGCTGCTGATTTTTTCAGGTTTATATATTTTAAGGTTAGTAACATTGGTAAAAGTTTAAGATTGAATTGCGGATTGCGAATTGCGGATTGCGGATTCTTGTGTCATATTTAAGGCCGCATCTTTTCCCAGATCCAATGGCAGGTTACTCAGTTCACTGATTTCATCGCGGCTCATTTTCTTAACATATATCACCATCAGAATAAAAAATCCGACAAAAATGAATAAACCGATCATCGGGAAAACCTGGATGTGGTCTATCTTATCTGCGTAATTCCTGATAAATTTCAGCATGGCTTATTTTTGTGCTGTTTTAATTTTTGAAATATCTGCTCCGAGTCGTTGCATATAGGCGATCACTGCAATGATTTCTTTACCGGATGATGTTTGGATACCATCATTTTTCAGGCTTGTTGCAATCTGCGCCGCCTGGGCGGTAAGGTCAGTATTTGCCTGTGCATCATATCCCACAGGATAGGGTACACCGAGGGTTTGCATGGCCCTTATCTTGGCCGGGGTGGAACTTGTATCCAGGTCACGGTCAAGCATAAACGAATAAGACGGCATGATGGAACCAGTGGAAACGGATTGAGGATCTTCGAAGTGGTTATAATGCCAGGAGTCAGATTTTTTATTATTTCCTGAACCTTCCCTGGCAAGGTCCGGACCAGAGCGTTTTGAGCCCCACTGGAATGGATGATCGTAAACGAATTCCCCTGCTTTGGAATACTCCCCATAACGTGCGGTTTCAGAACGGAACGGCCTGATCATCTGTGAGTGGCAGGTATAACAACCTTCCCTCACATAGATGTCACGCCCCTGGAGTTCCAATGGTGTATATGGTGTTACGCTACCAATAGTAGGAATATTGGATTTGATCATGAATGTCGGGATCATTTCAACTGCACCGCCTATCAGGATCACCACGAGGGTTAATACCAAAAATGGTATCGGCCTTCTTTCGATCCACCTGTGCCAGTGTTCGCCTGTATGTTTTACATATGCTGGAGCAAGGGCAGCGGCTTCAGCTTCTTCATCGGCCAGTAAATGTCCTTTACGTGCAGTTGCAAAAAGGTTGTAGGCCATTAGGATGGCACCTACAAGGAATAGCGCTCCGCCTAAAGCACGCAATGCATAAAACGGTTTGAGTTGTGTAACGGTTTCCAGGAATTGATATTTCAACTGTCCGGCCTCTGTGAATTCTTTCCACATCAGGCTTTGCTTAAATCCTGCCCAATACAAAGGCACCGCGTAAATGATGATACCAAGGGTACCAATCCAGAAGTGCATATTGGCCAGTTTTTTGGAATATAGTTCAGTGCGGAATATCCTTGGGAAGAGCCAGTACAGGATACCGAAAGTGAGCATACCGTTCCAGCCAAGCCCGCCTACGTGCACGTGGGCTATAGTCCAGTCGGTAAAGTGACTTATGGCGTTTACATTTTTCAGGGAAAGCATGGGACCTTCGAAAGTCGCCATTCCATAAGCGGTAACAGCTACCACCATGAATTTCAGGATCACATCTTCACGTACTTTATCCCACGCGCCGCGGAGAGTGAGCAAACCATTGATCATACCGCCCCAACTCGGGAAGATGAGGGTAAAGCTGAAAACGATACCGATCGACTGTGCCCAGTTGGGAAGCGAAGAATATAACAGGTGGTGAGGACCGGCCCAGATATATAAAAAGATCAGCGCCCAGAAGTGAATGATAGACAGTCGATATGAATATACCGGCCTGTTTGCTGCCTTAGGCATAAAATAATACATCAGTCCCAGGTAGGGAGTAGTAAGGAAGAATGCTACAGCGTTATGACCATACCACCACTGAACAAGTGCATCCTGTACACCTGCATACACGGAGTAGCTTTTAAACATGGATACCGGTAGCTCCATAGAGTTCACGATATGCAACACGGCTACTGTTACAAAGGTGGCGATGTAAAACCAGATGGCTACATACAGGTGGCGTTCACGGCGTTTCAAAATGGTCCAGAACATGTTATACCCAAACACTACCCAGATGAGTGTGATGGCAATGTCGATCGGCAGTTCAAGTTCCGCATATTCCTTACCGGTAGTCATACCGAGCGGAAGCGAAAGTGCAGCTGCAACAATAATGAGCTGCCATCCCCAGAAATGGATATAGCTGAGTGCATCACTGGCCATGCGCGTCTTCAGCAGGCGCTGCAGGGAGTAGTAATAACCCATGAAAATACCGTTTCCAACGAAAGCGAAAATCACTGCGTTGGTGTGCAGCGGCCTTAACCTGCCGAAGCTAAGCCCAATGGTTTCACTGCCTACAGCAATGCCACCAATGTTCCATTGCGGAAAAACCATCAGCAGGGCAACCCATAGGCCCACCAGCATACCCACAATGCCCCAGATGATCGTAGCGAACGCAAAATTGCGCACGATCTTATTGTCATAATAGAATTTCTCAACTTGCATCCTTGCTGTTTTGTTTGATGGAAGATTTGTTTTCGATAGAAGGTTTGTCGTCAAAAAGCATCCTTACAGAAGGCGTATAATCGTCATCATACTGACCGGATCGAACCGACCAGATGAACGCTGCCAGAAATCCTCCGGCAACCAGAATGCTGAAAAATATTAGTACGATAAATACACTCAAATGCTAAAGTTTGCCCGTCAAAATTATCCACAAGCAGATTTTTGTGGTATGATGGGCATCAAAGGGCATACTGATATTCGTCATATCGATTGCGAATTGCGAATTGCGAATTGCGGATTGCGGATTAGCGAATTGGCGGATTAGCGGATTGGCGGATGGGCGCCTTCGGCGATTGCGGATTGCGAATTACGGATTAGCGAAAGATCAGCTCAGCCCGTTTACCCGCGCTGCGATTTTTGAATAGAGTGATACAAACAACACGATACTAATAGAACTTGCCGGCATCAGGATGGCCGCAATCATCGGAGAAAGCATTCCCCTGGTGGCAAAAGACAGCCCCACGAGATTGTACAGGATCGATAAAATAAAACTGGAGGTAACAATCTTCTTTCCTGCCCGGGCAAACCTCAATATGCCGCCTAAATGCTGCACCTGGCTGCCATCTAGGATGGCGTCGCTGGCCGGACAAAACAAATTCGTAGCATCAGAAACGGCAATGCCCACATCACTTTGCCGAAGTGCCCCGGCATCATTCAGTCCATCTCCCAGCATCAAAGTTTTCGCGCCGTCCGATTGGAGTTGCCGGATGTAAGCCAGTTTTTCATGTGGATCTTTTCTGAAATAGAAGGAAGCCCCCGGTCCGAAAATGCTGCGAAGGTTATTCTTTTCCTCATCGTTATCTCCGCTGAGTACGTTGACCTTGTATTTATCATGGCGCAATTGGTCGGCCATATTTTTAATCCCTTCACGGTAGTCATTGTTGACCAAAAATCGTCCCAGCAACTTACCATCGAAAGAAATAAATATGCCCGGCTCATCTACTGTTTCTTTATATTGGCCGATGTCCTGGCGCACAAAAGATAAAGATCCTATTATGATGTTCCGATGGTTCACTTCGGCCATCAATCCTTTTCCGCTGACCTCCTGAAAGTCTTTAACGGCATAAGTTTCGGTCGAGCTTTTTCCGATGACCTCCTGAAAGCCATTGTGGACAGCGCTTTCGGCCTTTTCGGTAGTCAGTGACTGTGCTATGATCCGGCTCAAAGGATGAGTGGAATGCCTCGTTACATTACGAATGATCATTTTATCTTCTTGCGACAAAGGTGTTCCTTCGAAACTGATTATCGAGGTCTTATGGTGTGTAAGGGTTCCGGTTTTATCCATCACCACCGTATCAACCTTTCCCAGTGTTTCAATAACACCTGCATTCTTGAGATAACATTTATTTTTTCCC
>JANMMA010000395.1:0-8424 GCA_031372815.1 Sphingobacteriales bacterium | reverse complement strand
TTTCGGACACTTCTGTAAATTCTTCCTGTTTCAACGGTGGAAGTATATTTACCCAAATGCCATTTTCCGGTTTATCTACCGATGTGGTAACGCCTTCAATATTTTTAAACAGTTGGATCATCCGTTGTATAAGTGGGGGCGAAGGTAATCAATTGTCGGATTAGCGGATTAACGGATTTGCGGATTAAATTCAGCGTATCAAATGATTTTATTTAATTAATATAATAGACACATAATTAGATTAGAATATTCAATTCGCCAATCCGTCAATCCGTCAATCCGCCAATCCGTCAATTCGCCAATCCGCCAATGATTAAATCTTGACCTTCCCCTCAAATACATACTGCGCTGGTCCGCAAAGCCAGATGTTTTTATATGAGTTTTCATTTATCCGCTCGTATTCTACCGATAATTTTCCGCCCAATGTTTGAACATCAACCTGGTTAAAGCCAGTTTCATTGTGTGCAGAAACCAGGGCAGATGCCGTAACGCCGGTGCCACAGCTCCAGGTTTCTGCTTCTACGCCACGTTCATAGGTCCGCACAAAAATAGTATGGTCGTTTATGGTTTCAACAAAATTGACGTTAATTCCATCATTCCTATAGACTTCGTTGTTACGGATCTGCTTTCCTTCATGATCAACATTATATTCATCGAGGTCGTTCACAAATTTCACGATATGAGGGGACCCTGTATTTAGTACAAATTCGGTTCCATCGGAAACTACTTTTGCGACGTCATTCATCTTCAGCCTGATCCATCCGTTTAAGTCTATCTCTGCTTCATGCTCACCATCGGCAGCAATAAAGTGATAAAATTCTTTATGTAATCCCGTGGCATAAGCAAACTTGATGATACAGCGTCCACCATTACCGCACATGCTTCCTTCCCTTCCGTCTGCATTATAATAGCGCATTTCAAAATCGTAGCCGGGCCTGTTCAGGTATATCATTAGTCCATCCGCGCCAATTCCAAACCTGCGGTGACACATTTGCCTGATGTGTTCTTCTGTTAATTCTATCTCTTGAGAACGACCGTCCAGTATGATAAAATCATTACCGGTACCATGGTATTTAAAAAAATTAATGAACATATTCTTTATTGTATTCCTTCTATAATGCTGAGCGATTTTGCTATTAAACGCGCAACCGCCGCTTTACTGTCTTTAGAAAATTCTTTTTTTATTCTGTTTGCCACAATGACGTTTAAAGAAAGGCATTGGTGGCCTAAAATTTTACCCAAACCATATATGGCGGAAGTTTCCATTTCAAAATTTGATATCCTGTGCGGTCCGAACCTGAAGTCCTGGAAAAGGTTGACCAGGTCAGGCCTCGCCAATCCCATCCTG
Source organism: Sphingobacteriales bacterium (assembly GCA_031372815.1). Lineage (GTDB taxonomy): Bacteria > Bacteroidota > Bacteroidia > Chitinophagales > Chitinophagaceae > Pollutibacter. The sequence continues at coordinate 7,076 of JANMMA010000395.1, read as the reverse complement.
ATCACCCTGCCCTGCGGACCATAAAAACCCGGACAGGTAACGGTGATTCCCTGATGGTAATCTGTAGTAAAATGCTTCAGCAGTGCTGCAGAAGCTGAGGCAATATAAGGCAAAGAAAAAGGTGGAGCTATCTGTGTATGCGTAATAAATGCCTGAAGAATATGCCTTTCCTCTTCATGATTCTCCAGACGGTAAAAATGAATCAGGTTATCTATTCCCAACCCATGGGTTCCGGCCACCATACTGTCAACCGGTATGTCTTCCTGCAATGAACCCGATGTCCCCAGGCGGAAGATCTGCAAGTGTGTGTGGTGGGGTTTTACCTGCCTTGTGTCAAAATCTACGTTGACAACAGCATCTAGTTCATTCATCACAATATCGATATTGTCGGGCCCAATTCCGGTAGAAACCACCGAGATCCTTTTCTTACCTATATATCCGGTATGGGTAACAAATTCACGGTGCAGACATTTAAATTCTATTTTGTCGAAGCACTTGCTCACCTCTGGAACCCTGCCCGGATCACCGACGGTTAAAATGGTATTGGCCAGTTCTTCGGGGCGGAGGTCAAGATGATAAATGGCACCCCGACTGTTGATGATCAATTCTGATTCCTGGATACGCAACATGAATATAAAACAAGCATGGAGCTTGCCGTTTTTTGAATAGGACGGTCAAGTAATGAGCAAATTTAGATGGAAAATGCTACATTTGCGCCAGCTTTTACGGTTCCGTGGCCGAGTGGTTAGGCAGAGGTCTGCAAAACCTTCCACAGCGGTTCGAATCCGCTCGGAACCTCAGTGAAAAATGGCCCTTACGGGCCATTTTTAATTTACTAATTTTTTAATGCGTGAATGTGGGAATTAAGGTTGTACTTCTCCTGCCGACAGTTCTGGATTTTCTCCTATCTCCGTTTTAACTCTTCCTGAAGGGAAAACTGCTGAAGCCATTAACAATATCGAGGCGAATAACATCACGTAAATACCGATTTTTTTTTCCGGGCAATAACCATGATAACAGGCAGCGTAAATGATATAGGATTTGATCGCATAGGCAAGGTTCAAAGCCATCATTAAAAGGTTAAGTCTTTTGTAGAATACCTGTGGAAGAAAATGGCAGATGGTGCTGAGGATTGCCATGACAGTTAACCATTTTCCCGGTTTGCCATAGATGTTCTTTTCTGAAAAGAATCCCGTGAATATCTTATCGATATCCGGATAATAAGCCCAGGGTAAAAAACAGGCTAATATTAACAGCAAAGCGGCAAACAGGGCGACCCATTTTGAATACAGTTCCAACATTTTCATGATCTGACATTTACAGCGAATTTTATTCGCATTCTACTATTACTAATGAACCCAATTTTTAGCCAGGCGGTTTCTGGATATTAGCCTAACAATATTCACTAATGAATAAATTTTTTAATTATGCGGTTTAACTATATCTACTGAACAATAATCACTGATGTTCGAATTTTTAATTAAGCAGTTTCAAGAATATTTGCGGAGCAACATTCACTGATGAATAAACTATTTTGCTAAGCGGACTTCCAATTGTCTTTCAACGTCACCGTTCGGTTGAAGATCAATTTTTCCGGACGAGATAATTTACTGTCAAGGCAAAAATATCCTTTCCTGATAAACTGGTAATTTTCTGAAGCATTCGCATCAGCTAGAGATGCTTCCATAATGGCACCGGGAATGATCTGCAACGAATGTGGATTGATGAATTGTTTGAAATCATCTTCTGCAGATGGGTCTTCAACCTTAAACAGCCGGTCGTACAGTCTAACTTCGGCAGTTATGGCGTGTTTCGCGGAGACCCAGTGTATGGTGCCTTTTACGTTGATACCTGAAGTATCATTACCGCTTCTGCTTTCCGGAATATAAGTACAGTAGATTTCTTTTACCTGGCCGGTTTCATCTTTTATAAAGTTTTCACACTTTATAATGTACGCACTTTTCAACCGCACCATGGCACCTGGTGTAAGCCTGAACCATTTTTTTGCCGGCGTCTCCATGAAATCTTCTTTTTCGATCCATAACTCCCTGGAAAAATGAAGTGTACGATGTCCGCCATGACCGTCAGCTTCCGGATTGTTTTCACTTTCCAGGGATTCGGTTGAATCTTCAGAATAGTTTGTAATCACTAGTTTTACCGGATCCAATACCACCATTCTTCTCTGTGCAGATTTATTGAGGTCCTCACGTACGCAAAATTCCAACAAACTGATATCTATGATATTCTCCCTGCGCTGAACACCGATCCGGTCACAAAAATTTCGGATAGAAGCTGGGGTATATCCCCGCCTTCTTAACCCTGATATAGTTGGCATTCGAGGATCATCCCATCCATCTACAAAAGCTTCATTCACAAGTTGGATGAATTTTCGTTTACTCATGACCGTATAGTTCAGGTTCAGCCGCGCAAATTCATACTGGTGTGATGGAAATATGCCGAGCTTTTCTATGAACCAGTTGTACAATGGACGATGAACTTCGAATTCCAGTGTGCATATGGAGTGCGTAATGTTTTCGATGGAGTCAGACTGCCCATGCGCAAAATCATACATCGGATAGATACACCATTCGTCACCGGTGCGGTGATGGTGTGCATGTTTGATCCTGTAAATAATCGGATCACGCATGTGCATATTGGGTGAGGCCAGATCTATTTTTGCCCGAAGCACTTTTTCCCCTTCTGCATATTTCCCTGCCTTCATTTCTTCAAACAGGCGGAGATTTTCTTCAGCGGACCTTTCGCGGCATATGCTTGGTTTTCCCGGTTCAGTTGGCGTGCCCTTGCTTGCGGCAATCTCTTCGGCAGAAGAATCATCAACATAAGCAAGGCCTTTTTTAATTAGGTCGATGGCGAAACTATAGATTTTTGGAAAATAGTCTGAAGCATAGAATTCATTATCCCAGGTAAAACCCAGCCACTTCACATCTTCCATAATAGAATCAACATACTCAGTGTCTTCAGTAACCGGATTTGTATCATCGAACCTGAGGTTGGTCTTGCCCCCATAATTTTGGGCCAGCCCGAAATTGAGGCAAATGCTTTTTGCGTGTCCAATATGCAGGTAGCCGTTCGGTTCAGGTGGAAATCGGGTGTGAATAGTCTGCCATTTGCCCGACTTCAGGTCTTCTTCTACGATCTCTTCCAGGAAATTCAATGATTTTTCTTCGCTCATCTGTATCAATTGGCCGCAAATTTACGAAATAGCGGAAAGGCTTTTGTGAATAATATGAATAGACTCCAGGATTTGCTCCCTCGTAATTACCAAAGGTGGTGCGAACCTGATCTTATCACCGTGTGTTGGTTTAGCCAACAGGCCGTTTTGCATCAGTTCAATGCACAGGTGCCAGGCAGCATCTTTATCAGCATGATTTATTTCGATGGCATTCATCAGTCCTTTTCCCCTCACTTCTTTGATCAGTGGTGAGTTGATGTTGACCAATCCATTTCTGAATACTTCACCCATTTCCCTCGCATTCCGGGCCATATTTTCCTCTTTAAGTACTTTCAGCGACGCTATGGCAACCTTACAAGCCAGTGGATTTCCACCGTATGTAGATCCATGTTCACCGGGTTTAATGGTCATCATAATGGTATCATCAGCCAGTACAGCAGAAACTGGCAGTGTACCACCACTTAATGCCTTACCCAGAATCAGGATATCAGGCCTTACTTCCTCATGATCGCAGGCAAGCATTTTTCCTGTTCTGCACAGACCCGTCTGAATTTCATCACCAATCAACAACACATTAGCGTATGCACAATAAGCTTTTGCCTGTGCCAGGTATCCTTCATCGGGTACCACTACGCCGGCTTCACCCTGTATCGGTTCAACTAAAAAACCAGCCACGTTCGGATCCTGCAAAGCTTTCTCCAGTGCAGGCAGATCGTTGAATGGAATGACTTCGAAGCCCGGCATAAACGGACCGAACCTGTTGTAGGAAGAAGGATCAGTACTGAAGGAAATGACGGTGCTGGTGCGACCATGAAAGTTATGGGCGCAGGCAATGATTTTGGCTTTGTTGTCAGGAATACCTTTTACCATATATCCCCATCTTCTGGCCAGTTTGATGGCAGTCTCCACCGCTTCAACACCTGTGTTCATCGGCAAGACTTTGTCGTACCCAAAATAGGTGGTAATGAATTTTTCATATTCCCCCAACTGGTCATTATGAAAAGCCCTTGACGTTAGCGTTAATTCATGGGCTTGCTGAACCAATACATCAATGATTTTTGGATGGCAATGGCCCTGGTTAACGGCAGAATAACCGCTGAGAAAATCCATATATTGTTTATCATCAACATCCCATACATGCACCCCTTTTCCGCGTTTTAAAACAACGGGTAGCGGATGATAATTATGTGCTCCGTGTTTTTCTTCAAGGTCGAGGAAGTATTGGGTTTGACCAGATGTTATAGTGTTCATTGGATGAAAATGTGACAATTTGAAAATGTGGTAAATGTGAGCTTGCAAATGAAAAATGAGAAAATTGCCTGAACGTCAGTAGCAGATAAGGTAAGTTAATGGGGAAAGGCATGGTCCATTACGCAGGGTATTGGTCCAGCACTTCTGTGCAGCACTTAGTGATTCAGCAGATCAAGGTTTGCTGACAAGAATGCGGGTGAACTGATATGGCTGCAAATACCAGGCATGTACAAATATAATCATTTCAGTTGAACCTTACAGTACGACGAGGTAGGTAGAATTATTGCAGCGGAACCTTAAACACGGTATAGCTGGCGGGAAAAGTGATGTCTACAGGAGTCTTGAAAATTCCAAAACAGGCTGAACCGCTGCCACTCATAGAAGCATATACCGCACCTGCTTCATACAGTTGCACTTTAATCTTTCCAATCACAGGAAATTTTTGGAAAACGGAGGTCTCAAAATCGTTCACCATCCATTCTTTCCAGGTGTCTGGAGGTTCAACAATGTTGCTCCTGACGGAGTGTTGTGGAATTCCGGGTTTGATGCCGGTAAAAGCATCGGCTGTACTGACGATGATGCCCGGATATATAAGCACAACGTGATATCCTGCAAGATTCAGGTCGACAGGTTCAAGAATTTCACCCCTGCCGGTACCAATACAAGGTACATTTGAAATAAAGAAAGGGCAGTCGCTCCCCAGTTGCAAGGACAGATCCACCAACTGTTCATGAACCAGGCCAAGGAAAAAATAATCGTTTAATGTTTTTAGCAGAAACGCGGCATCTGAAGAACCCCCGCCCAAACCGGCACCCATAGGAATAGCCTTGTGAAGATGTACTTTTATCCCGGGCAATAAAGGAAAACGCGATTTCAATAAATCATAAGCTTTTACACAAAGATTATGATTCGGATTTCCGTTAACGGGCTGTCCTGTGGATTGAAAAGAGAATATCGGGGCCTTAATAAATTCAATTATGTCTGTTACCTGGATAGGATAAAAAATGGTTTCAAGGTCGTGGTACCCGTCTTCCCGTTTCCGGGTGATGTGAAGCCCTAAATTGATTTTACAGTTGGGAAAAACGACCATGTTATATTGCCGGAGTCATTTACTTCCCCTGCTATTGATCTCATCCCTGATGGCGATGGCCCTGATATAATCTTCCTGTTCCAAAACGTCGTTTAGTAAGGTGTGAAGATCGTCGACCGACATTGCCTTAAGGTCTTCCTGGGTACCAGATTCATCTGTTGTAGTGGTGGTTACGGCTTTTTTCTTTTTTCCACCGGTATCTTCCATGAGTATACCCGCACTGTCAAGAATATTTTCGTAAGTATAAATAGGACATCCAAATCTAACGGCCAGGGCAAGGGCATCGGATGTTCGCGAGTCTATCTCAACGGTATCTTTATCGTTACTGCATAATAGTTTGCTATAAAAAATTCCTTCCTGCAGATCACAGATCACCACTTCATGAAGGTCAACACTGAAGGCCATCATAAAATTTTTCATGAGGTCATGGGTCAGCGGACGGCTTGGTTGCATCCGCTCCAGGGCTACTGCTATAGCTTGCGCTTCAAAACCTCCAATGACGATCGGCAAACGTCTGAGACCATTCACCTCTCCCAGTACTACCGCATAAGAATGGGTTTGGGTTATGCTGTGGGAAAGGGCAACTATTTCCATTTCTATCTTCTTCATAACTATGTACGAAAGTAAGAAAAACTACTTATAACTCATGTCCGAATCCTGCTACTGCTAATGAGCTTTGAGTTTCTTTACGCTTTCGATGATCTTCGGCATAATTTCAAAGGCATCTCCCACAATTCCGTAATCAGCTGCCTTGAAGAAAGGGGCTTCAGGATCTTTATTGATGACCACAATCACTTTACTTCTGTTGACGCCTGCAAGGTGCTGGATGGCGCCGGAAATTCCGATGGCAAAATATAGATTAGGTGCGATGGCAAGCCCGGTTTGTCCGACGTGCTCGTGATGCGGCCTCCAATGGGCGTCTGCGACGGCCCTGCTGCAGGCCGTTGCGGCGCCAAGAAGTTTTGCCAGTTCCTCTACCATTCCCCAGTTTTCCGGACCTTTTAATCCACGTCCTCCACTGACCACCAATTCCGCTTCGCTGAGTGGTATAGTTCCTGTTACCTTATTCGTTGCCGTTACCTTTACTTTAGGTGTCGCAACTGCAACATCCATTGCAATGATTTCGGCCTTTCCTTCAACAGTGATTACGGGGTAAGCATTGGGATTTAGCGCAATGATTTTTATAGGTGTTTTGATAGATACGTACGCAAAGGCTTTACCAGAGAAAACATTTTTTCTTACCACGAAACCATCCGTTAGGTCTGGCAATGATATTGCACCAGAAACGAGTCCCGCCTTCAACCTGGCCGATAACCTGGAGGCCACAGATTTTCCTGTCAGGTTATTTGAAAAAATCACCACGTCGGCGCCAACCTTTTGAACGGCTTCAGCAATAACCTGTGTATAAACCTGCGCATCCAGATGATCCAATTCGGGTTTGGCCACATGATATACTTTTTTGACACCATACCTGCCCAGCTCAGTAAGGTCTTCTTTCACCTGTCCCAATACCAGTCCAACCGCTTCCTGGCCCATGCTTTC
>JANMMA010000372.1:0-2311 GCA_031372815.1 Sphingobacteriales bacterium | reverse complement strand
ATGTTGAACTAGCCGCGACAAGAGGGGCCTCTATAAAATACATATTTGAAACACATTTTCATGCTGATTTTGTAAGCGGTCACCTGGAACTTTCAGAGAAAACAGGTGCCCCCATCGTGTTTGGTCCATATACCGAAACGCGCTACAAAATCGTGGTTGCCACAGATGGACAAGAATTTAAGATTGGGAAGCTTACACTGAAAGTAATCCATACACCCGGGCATACCATTGAATCAACCTGCTACCTGCTTCATGATGAAAATGGATCACCCTATTGCATTTTTACTGGCGATACCCTGTTTGTAGGTGATGTAGGCCGGCCAGACCTTAGCAGTGGAGACATGACTTCGGAAGAGCTTGCTGCGATGCTATATCACTCTTTGCAGACAAAGATCAAACCCCTTGCCGACCATGTTATTGTTTACCCTGCACACGGTCCGGGTAGTTCCTGCGGTAAGAATATAGGGCCAAATGCCTTCAGTACGATTGGGGATGAAAAGCAAAATAATTATGCGCTCACCGCACCTGATAAACAATCATTCATACAAGCGGTAACAGAAGGACTGGATGCACCACCAGCATATTTTTCCGTCAACGCCAGGATCAATAAAGAAGGCTACGCTCCCCTGGAAGAACTCCTTGAAAAAGGACTGACGCCGGTAAAAGTAGATACATTGCTGGCCAGGAAAAAGGAAGAAAAAGAGTTCATCATATTAGACACAAGGCCCGCAGACATATTTACCGAAGGCTTTATCCCGGATTCGATATTCATTGGTTTAGAAGGCCGCTTTGCGGAATGGGCAGGTTCCCTGCTTCCTTTCAATATGGATATCATGCTGGTGACAGAACCCGGTAAGGAAAAGGAAAGCCTTGTCAGGCTTACACGTGTGGGCTTTGATCGAAATATCGGTTACCTGGACGGTGGATTCGAGGCTTGGAAAGCCGCTGGTGGACCCATAGATCTGGTCATTAGTGTAGATCCCGATGAACTGGCTATGGATCTGCCTTTCGATGAAAACCTTATGGTGGTGGATGTACGCCGGATAACGGAGTATGAAGACGGACACGTTAAAGATGCCTTTCACCTGCCGCTGGAAAAAATGAAAGACCCTGTTTCCATGGCAACTTTTGCAGAAAACGACAACCTGTATGTGCATTGCGGTGGAGGATACCGAAGTGTCATTGCTGCTTCATTGATGAAAAGGCAGGGCTTCCATAACCTGCGAAACGTATTGGGGGGCTGGACTAAAATTAAGGAAGCAGAAATTCCGCTGGTAGAAAAGCAGGAAACAAACTGATCGATCGGTTTTAATGAAATAATCAGGTATTTTTTCCCCTTTAAAAAATGCTCATAACTTATCTAGATTTTTTTGTACCCTTCCTGGTATGAATGTTTCCACCTTCGGTGGCTCCACAAATAATTCTCCGGATATTTCCTGATAGCATCTTCAACATATGAAACAAAACGACGGGTAAGTTCGCCTTCAGGCAATTCTGCCGCATTCATGGTAATGAGCTTCACTTCATAACCGTAATGACCTCTTTTTATCGGGTAAAAATTACCAAAGGCCACAGCGGTATTTTTCAAACGGGCACCTTTTTCGGGACCTGTAACAAATGGCGTCATTTTACCAAAAAACGGCAGCCAGTAGGCATTGGCCGGGGTGCCGGGATTCTGATCGGCCACCAATGCCAGAATATGCGGTGCGTTAGCATAATGAAGGAACCTGCTCTTGAATTTATCGGCAGGCAAAAGAATGGTCCCATAACGCTGTCGTATATCCGAAGTAATCTTTTCGAAGATCTTATTCTTTATCGGCATATATACAACAAGGAATGGGTGCGCGATCTGCAAAGAAGCATTAAGGTTTACAACCTCCCAGTTGAAGTTATGCATGGCATGGACCTGCAGGTTTTTTCCCTGTTCAATAACATCGTTCATGATGCTGGCGTCACCGGTAAATTTCTGCTGTAAATTCTTTTTTGAAAGAGAGAGCAATTTTATCGTTTCCACCATGGTATCGGTAAACAATCGATAAAAATCGCGGGCTATTTTTTTCCTTTCCCTTTCTGTTTTTTCCGGGAATGCAATAGCAAGATTGGATAGAACCACGTCTCTCCTGTATTTTAAAATATGGTAAACAATAATCACCAATATATCACTGATGCAGTACATAATAAACCATGGCAATAGGGAGAACAGGTAGAGGAAACCGTAAACGATATAATACATGATAAGTTTATAAAACAATGTTCTGCACCAGCTTGCTTTTATACGGATAATCGGTATTGAAGTGCAGACCCCTGCTTT
>JANMMA010000368.1:0-32680 GCA_031372815.1 Sphingobacteriales bacterium | reverse complement strand
CAGGCATATTGCGGCCATCCTTCCAATAACTGAATTGTCCGGTTCCGTAAATAGATTGCGGCCCTTTCGAATTGGTCATGAAATGTGTTCCGCTAAGCAAATGAATAAACAGGTCTCCCGCAACACCCGTGCCCACTTCTTTAAAGGCGCGCCACCAGAAGAACTTTTTTGAATCATAAGCCATTTTTCCTGTCACTTCTATAAACCTCTCCCAGTCTGTAGTTTCAGCACTGGCATCTTTCGGTATGGTATATTCCCACGAACCAATTGAACTTTGCCTGTCGTAAACAGCATTCACCATATTGAGTTTTCCGATTTCTCCGGCGGCCAACAACTCTTTTGCTTTGGCATAACCTATACTGCTAACCCGCTGGCTTCCTACCTGCAAGACCTTCCCTGATTTTTTTTGCGCTTCAATCACGCCCTTGCCTTCACTGATTTTGTAAATCATCGGTTTTTCGCAATAAACTGCTTTTCCTTTTGCCAGTGCGTCTTTGGTGATTCGCGCATGCCAGCAATCTGTAGTAGCTATGATTACGGCGTCGATATCTTTTTTATCTAAAATATCCTTATAGTTCCTTGTTGTAAACAGTTCTTTTCCAAACTGCTCCTTCGCTTTCTCCAACCTCCCGGTATAGAGATCACATATGCCTGCCAGTTCAACCCCAGGAACTTTCAACGCAGTTTGCAGGTCAAAATGCCCTTGTATACCATAACCGATAACGCCGACCCTTATGGTATCTCCCAGTGATATCTTTTTTTCATAAAACAAGGTCCGCTCTTGAGCTTTCTCCTGCGCGGCCAGGCTGCTCAACGGTGAAACTGCGGCAAGCATTCCTGTGGCACCTATCTGCTGGAGAAACCTTCTGCGGGATGAGTGATTATGTTTAGACATATAAAAGGTATTGATGTAATTGCGTTAAAAAATTGCACAACTACAACAATTTAAGATGAATACGTTGAAATATGGTGATGCGCAGATAATTTTCATGGCTAAAAAAAAGAATCAGGGATTTCACAAAGGCATGAACTCCCTAAACGCATAACACCCTTTAGAGCAGGAGTGAAAAACAACAATACTACATCATCGTTTAGATGCCGGTTTTCTTTTCTCAAAGACAACCTCGGGCAGGTTAAGACTACACACTTTATTAAAACGTTCTACAACGTATTTTGTAAGTTCGGGAGACTTGGCTTCATTGTGCATATGCATAAAAAAATAAATTTCTTCTATACCGCTGTCTAGCCAGTGCTTAATACGTTTTGCCCATTGATCGATACGTATATAGTCAGTCGAGTGAAGGCTGTTACCGACAAAACGGATAAACGTTTTAGGAATGGTGAGCCGCATGTGAAGCACATCTCTTCTACCCGCTGTATCCGTGATTACCGCGCCGATTCCCAGTTCCCTTAATTTCACATAGTATCGGCTTTGTAATTTTTTATCTGCAAAAAAACCTGGCCATCTTTCTTCTACGAAAAAAACCATATCGCGCGGAAGAGTTTCGAGATAAGCGAAAAATTGTTTTTCTGCGGTATCATCCCATTTTAGTTTTTCATCGTGCGTAATGAATACAGGACCAAGTTGTTTCCCAAGTGCAAGCACGTTAGAAATATAATCATTGGTAAGACCTTGTTTGTTGGGGGAGTCTTTGAGAAAGCACATTCCACGATGGGCTTTAGGGCAGAATTTGAAACCGGGATTTTGAACTTCAACACCCCATACCAGGAGCTGATCTGCACTATACATTTTATAGTGCGTGGCATTTAACTCGATAGATCCATAATGCTGTGCATAATACCGTAAGAAATCCTTTTCTTTGGCGTCAGCCGGATAAATTTTGCCTACCCATTCTTTCCTGCCCCATTTCGCACAACCCAAAAAAAGTTTAGGGCTTCCTGCTTTTTGCTTTTTCATTAAAATAGCATTTCCCACCGGATCTGGTGGTAGTGCAAAACTGACCTTGTTTAGTTTACTCAGTGTTAGTGCGCCAAATTCCATGGAAAACATTTAAGGTAAAAAAAATAAGCGATCAAAGACCGCTTATTAAAAGATGTTTCGATTTAAACAGGAGTAACTAATCTACATATTTGTCTTCCTGATCATGACCTTCCTGCTTGACTAGTTTGTTGTAAACGCCGAACAATAAGAAAGGAGCAGCCCACTGACCCACAAAAAGGCTCTGATGGTTGCGACCCATAATTTTCAACGCAAGAGAAATTCCCATGGATCCCAATGCGGCCCATAGGTACACATCAGAGGGAACTTTTGCGGTTTGTTTTTCTATCGCTTTTGCTACTGGTCCTTCCTTTACAGCGGTATTACTTACATCGTACATAATGCCTCCTTTTTCTCAACTTAAAGCAAAGGTCATGCCCATGAAATGGTAATGTTTCCAACTGGGTATTACCGACCAAATTGTCATATTAATGGAATAAAATTCTACAATTCCGGAGTAGAATCGGCAAATGTAGAAAATACTCTTCCATTCGTTAATCGCTTGTATTCCCACTTGAAGCAACGATTTTTAGAAATGGATTCAGGATTTTAACCTTTGCGTTAACTTCATTGTTAAAATTGATTGCCATGAAGAATTTTATTCAAGCATTATTAGTTTGTACAACTATTTCCATCTCCGCTTTTGTGATTCCTGGACAAAAACCAAAAATAGACGGGACCTGGAATTTGACCGTACAGACCAGCATGGGAAATGGTACACCAGTCGTGGTTTTGAAACAGGAAAATGACACGCTGATCACAGGTAGTTATAGTGGTCAACTGGGAGAAGCTCCGTTGAAAGGAACCGTAAATGCGAACGAAGTAAAGTTTCATTTTATAATCAGTGGAAACACTATAGAATATGCAGGTATTGTGGAGGGGAATGATATGAAAGGAAAGGTTACGCTAGGCAGTATGGGAGAAGGAACATTTACAGGTAAAAGAAAAGAGCCGTTAAAATAGCTGCTAATGCCCTGGTTAATCAACCATTTTAGTGGATAGCTGAATGGCAGGCACAGTAGCGAAATAGTTAGGTGTCTCATTGAATCAACTAATGTCATTTTTCTTTTCCAGCAAAAGCTGCAGGATCTGATTAATTTCCGATGCCCTGTTAAAGATCATCAGATGCCCTGCTCCAGGTATGTGGTACTGAGCACTGGTGTTGGCTAAGGGCAGGATGATATCCTTTGTGCCGTGTATATGGTGGACTTTAACTTCCAGATCATCAGTTTTCCAGTCAACAATGGCTTTGAATGCCCATCGAATAAAACCCGGATCAATATCCCTTGCCATTTGCCTTATGATCTCCTTGTCTTCCGTTGATTCACTGGTAAAATAGCGTTTAATATGGACCGCTTTCTTGATCATATTCACGCCCAGTATCCGATGAATACCCATACGGTAAGCTGCACGATAATAAGCTGGCAAATGACGATGGTGGGGAATGCTGGCAATTAGGACGAGTTGTAAAGGGGAATGTTTTTTTGCCATTTCAACTGCAAGCATTCCTCCAAAAGACAGTCCGATGAGGATATGGGGTTCCTGCTTTTCGATCTGTTCCGACATCCGATATGCATATTGCTGAAGCGTTTCGTTGTTGTCCGGATTTATCCATTCCAAAAAAATGGGCTCAAATCCATGGGGTAAATGGATATGGCGGAAAACTCTTTTATCAGCCGCCAGGCCAGGAATAAAATAGACCTTCATCGGGCAAAGTTAATCCCACAATTACTTTCTAAAAGCTAATTACCTTTGAGATATATGGATATAAAGAATAATATACTTGAGACAATCGGTAATACGCCGATGATCAGGTTGAATAAAATCACCAGGGATCTTCCCTGTGAAGTAGTTGCTAAGGTCGACTATTTCAACCCTGGCAATTCTATCAAAGACAGGATGGCAGTAAAAATGATCGAAGTAGCCGAAAAAGAAGGAAAACTGAAACCCGGAGGCACGATCATCGAAGGCACATCTGGGAATACTGGGATGGGATTGGCACTAACCGCTATCGTGAAGGGTTATAAATGCATTTTTGTAACTACCGATAAGCAGTCCAAGGAAAAAATGGACATTCTAAAAGCCGTAGGTGCGGAAGTAATTGTTTGTCCAACCAACGTCGAGCCTGATGATCCCCGAAGTTACTATTCCGTTGCGAAGAGGCTGGCTAAAGAGGTACCGAATTCTTTTCACTGTAATCAGTATGATAACCTAGCCAACCGGCTGGCCCATTATGAAAGTACAGGTCCTGAAATATGGAACCAGACAGATGGGAAAGTTACGCATGTAATAGTAACGGCAGGAACAGGCGGAACAGTTACTGGAATAGGGATGTACTTGAAAGAAAAAAATCCGGATATCCAGATATGGGCGGTTGATGTTTATGGTTCACTACTCACCAAGTATTTCCGAACTGGCGAGATCGACATGGGCGAAGTGCATCCTTATATTAGTGAAGGCTTCGGCGAGGATTTTGTGCCTGAGAACTATGATATGTCTGTAATCGATCATTTTGAGCAGGTCACAGATAAAGATGGCGCGGTCATGGCAAGAAAGCTTGCGAGGGAAGAAGGGCTGTTTTGTGGTTATAGCGCTGGAAGCTGTATCCAGGGCCTGATGCAATTAAAGCATAAATTGAAGAAGGATGATCTTGTGGTCGCGATCTTACATGATCATGGAAGCCGGTATGTGGGTAAAGTGTATAATGATCAATGGATGATGGAAAGGGGTTTCCTTGACGTCAAAACATTCAAGGATATCGTTAATTCACGGAGTAATAAACAGAAACTAATTACTATCGAACCTCAGCATACCGTTGCAGAGGCTGTTGAACTGATGAAAAAGTTTGACATCGAACATATTCCTGTTATTAAAGAAAGTGCAGTTGTTGGATCTATCAGCGAGACCGGATTATTCCAAAAGTTATTTTCCAATCCAGACATAAAGCTTGAAAAAGTTGAAGCATTAATGGAAAACCACTTCCCCGTGGTCGATTTTAATACAACAGTGGAACGAATTAGCAGTCTGATAACGAAAGAAAACGGTGCGGTTCTGGGTCGTGATGAAAGTGGAAATCTCCATATCGTCACTAAGTATGATATCCTTCAATCGCTGGCTAAGTAGTTTTACGTTTTTGGATAATTCATTGGTAATGCTATGCCTGCAACGGTTGTAGCATTTTTTATTTCAGGTCAGTCTAACGTAGTTATACGTTTTTGAGCACGCAAGCTTACGTGCCCGATATCTGTAGTTTTGCTTTAAGTAGGGTAATTAATGAAGTGTTAAAAAGGGGTGAAAACGCTCTTGTGCAGCGTATGCCACCACTATATCTTTGTTCTCGAAGTTGATTGATGAGGATAAGTGCACCTCAGCCATCCAATATCTGAAAAGACCATCCGAAAAAAAGTTAATTCCAATTCCTTTGAAAAGGTGAATTAAAATCCAATATCGGTCAACTTCAATTTTTCTGTTACACATCCAATAATAATTCAGTTCAAGTCCTAAGAAAAAAACCAAACCTGTCCGAAAGAAAAACCAAGTCCAGACCTAGAAAAAACCACCAAATCCAAACCGAAAGAAAAGACCAAACGTCCAATCCGTCCGAAAGAAAAACTAGTCCAGACCTAGAAAAAACCACCAGATCCAAACCGAAAGAAAAGACCAAACGTCCAATTCGTCCGAAAGAAAACCAGACCTGTCCGTGAAAAAACCAAACGAAATCCAATCTGTCCGAAAGAAAACCTTTAAAAACCAATATGCTGGCGAAAAATCGGCAGGGAGAAATCACATAAAAATATTTGATTATCCAAGCATCGATGAAAACCGCATAAAATCCTTTTCAATCCAATTCCGTTGAAGAACGAAGGTCCAAAATGCCTTGAAAAAACCAAAGTCCATCCGTGAAAGCCCACTTCCCTTAGTCGGCTCCTCAAAATTTTTTCCTCTGGCGTCCAACCAGGGGAAATTTTTTTTTCAGCCTCAGGGAATCAAACGCAACTTCCTATCATTACTATCCTACCCTTCCTCGAGACCATTTCGCAACCATCTGAAATACTCCGGAGCCATGAGCATACGACTACCGTACCAACTAAATATTTCACCGTCTACCAGCCTCAATTTTACTTCTGGCAAAATTTCATATAAAATCTGTAAATCTTTCATTTTGAATGGATAAGGTTCGCTTGATAAAAGCACTACTTCAGGCTTTAAGGCGATTAGTTCAGACCATTGCAGAACCGGATAGCGCAAATGGGTTTCTAATACGTTTTCCATTCCGCACGCCCGTAGCATGGCATTAATAAAAGTATCGCCGCCAGCCGCCATCCACGGATCCTTCCAAATCATATAGGCGCAACGGTAGGTTTTGTCAAACGTCAATCCATGGAAAGCATGGTTGACCTGGCTTACTGTGTCAGTGGCTTTTTCACTAGTCCCGGTCATCTTCCCAATCTGGTGAATCATGTCAAGGGCTTGTTCAACGGTAGAGATGTCGCTTGTCCAAACCGGACAAAATGCCTCAATTGCACGGATTTCTTCCGGCAGGTTTTCTTCTTTATTTGCCAGTACAAGGTTGGGATTTAGGAATCTTACTATTTCAACATCTACTTTTTTTGTACCTCCTACCCTGGTTTTGGCCCGAAACCAGGTGTCTGGGTGAATACAGAATTTTGTTATGCCTACTACTTCTTCGCCAAGGCCGAGGTCATACAACAATTCAGTCTGAGAGGGAACAAGCGAAACAATACGGAGGGGCTCAGACGGCAAACTGATAGATTTGCCTAACTGATCAGTTATTGACGTATTGGCGGATTGGCGAGTTGGCGAATTCATTATTGTAAATTATCAATGCAATATAACGGGCGCTAACTACTTCCATCCGCTTATCTGCTATTTAGCCAGTTCGCCAATTCGCTAATTCGTAAATCCGTCAATTCTTACCGTAATCCGCTATATTTGCCCCTACCTAAAAGCAAACAACCCATGGCGAATAACAGAATCGTTGAACTGCTTGGCAACCAGGCAGATTTTTTACTAAATCATGCCAGCAAAACTATAGATAAATCAACCCTACATCTTCCATCAGCGGATCATGTTGACAGAATATGGATCAATAGCAACAGGAGCAACCAGACCCTGAGAAGCATTCAGGCTTTACTGGGCCATGGCCGCCTCGCAGATACAGGATACTGTTCAATATTCCCGGTAGACCAGGGTATCGAACATAGTGCAGGTTCTGCATTTTCACCGAACCCTATCTACTTTGACCCTGAAAATATTGTCAGGCTTGCCATTGAAGGCGGTTGTAACGGTGTGGCATCAACGTACGGTGTGCTGGGTATTATGAGCCGTAAGTATGCCCATAAAATACCGTTCATTGTAAAGATCAACCATAACGAATTCCTGAGCATGCCCAATAAATTCGACCAGACCATGTTTGGATCGATCAAAAATGCCTGGGAAATGGGTGCTGTTGGCGTTGGTGCAACGATCTATTGGGGTTCTGCGGAAAGCGCAAAACAACTGAAGGAAGTTGCCGAAGCATTTGAATATGCACATCAACTGGGAATGATGACCATTTTATGGTGCTATACCAGAAACAATGGATTTAAGGTAGATGGTGTGGATTACCATACATCGGCAGACCTTACCGGTCAGGCAAATCATCTTGGAGTTACCCTGCAAGCCGATATCATCAAACAAAAACTACCTACCAACAACGGTGGATACCTGGCGACTAAACACGGTAAAACCAGTCCTCTTGTATATGAGAAACTGACCTCCGATCATCCGATTGATCTTTGCCGTTACCAGGTATTGAATTGTTACAGCGGAAGGGTTGGATTGATTAATTCAGGTGGAGAGTCTAAGGGTCAGTCAGACCTTGCAGATTCTGTACTTACTGCCGTGATCAATAAAAGAGCCGGTGGTATGGGTCTTATCCTTGGTCGTAAAGCATTTCAGCGCCCCTTCGCTGAAGGCGTTGAAATTCTTGAAGCTACCCAGGATGTATATCTCGACAACAGTATTACGATTGCATAATTGCTGTATTCTTTCATATGGAGCAAAATCAAGAAGAAGGTCTAACTCCCCGCTCCGAGCCTAATAAGGAAGAGCATTCCAGTTGGTTCAGGAGAGCGAGAAAAGGTATACTTACATCCACTTCGGAAAAAAAAGAGACGCCCGATGGTCTCTGGGTCAAATGCCCTGTATGTAAGTTCACCACCACAGTACAGGACCTCAAAGAAGGCCTATATGTTTGTCCGAAATGTACCTATCACCACAGGATAGGCAGTGAGGACTATTTTCACTTGTTGTTCGATAATGAAGAATACGTGGAACTGTATGCCGGGGTAAAATCGGTAGACTATCTTGGCTTCAACGACATGAAGCCGTATAAAAAAAGACTCGAAGAAGCGTATAGCAAAACCGGTTTGCACGATTCCATTTCAGTTGCAGCGGGTAAGGTAGGTACAAGCGATCTGGTGGTATGTTGTATGGATTTCAATTTCATCGGCGGCTCACTCGGTAGTGTGATGGGTGAAAAAATAGCCAGGTCAGTAGACTACTGCCTGGCCCATAAAATGCCCTTGATGATCATTAGTAAAAGTGGCGGTGCCAGAATGATGGAAAGCGCATTTTCACTCATGCAGTTGCCTAAAACATTAGGTAAAATATCGCAGCTTGCTGATGCGAAGATCCCCTATATCTCACTTTGCACCGATCCCACATATGGCGGCACTACGGCTTCATTCGCAATGATGGGTGACATTAATATCGGAGAACCCGGGGCAATGATTGGTTTTGCCGGGCCAAGGGTAATAAAAGAAACCATTAAAAAAGATCTTCCTGAGGGGTTCCAAAGCGCAGAATTTGTCATGGAACACGGTTTCCTGGACCTCATCGTGAACCGCAAAGAACTCAAACCCACCATCGCAAGGCTGCTTCAGCTCTTTAACAATTAACAAAGCAGCCAAAACTTAATTTGTATATTTCTATATGGAGATAAAGAACCGTTCTGCATTTTATGAATACCAGATCGACGACAAATACGATGCAGGGATGGTGCTGACCGGAACAGAAGTGAAGGCACTTCGTTCAGGTAAAGCAAGTTTTAACGACAGCTATTGTCTATTCCATGATTCAGAATTATACGTAAGAAGCCTGCATATCTCAGAGTATGAAATGGGGACCTATGCTAATCATGACCCACTGAGGGAACGGAAATTGCTACTGCATAAAAAAGAACTAAAGAAAATGCAGGGTAAAATCAAGGAAAAAGGCTACACAATCATCCCTTTACGTATCTACTTCTCAGAAAGCGGTATGGCGAAAATGCAGATTGGCCTCGCAAAAGGAAAAAAACTTCACGATAAACGTGAAAGCATCAAACAGCGCGATACAGAACGTGAAATGAAAAGGTTCATTAAATAATAAAAACTGTATATGCCTGCAGTTGCTATACAAGTAAACACCCTGGATAAATGGGATCAATAAGCATAAAGATAAAACGGTCTTTACATGGTTTAGCAGCAACAAAAAAACTTTTTGGCATAGCCATTTTTACACTGCTGATTTTTTTCTCTATATGCCTTAATGCCCAGACCATCAATGGCTCATGGTATGGTAAGGCAGAGATCATACTCGAAGGTAACCACAATAATTACCTCACAGAATTAGTCCTTAAACAAAAAGGAAATGCCGTGGAAGGTATAATGGGCTATTATTTTAAAAACCAATACCAAAGTTTTTTTATACGCGGGAAGTATAATCCAAAGACCAGGTTATTATTGATTGATGACGTACCAATCGTGTACTTTAGGTCGGGCGATAACAAGCCAACGGTGAATTGCACGATGGATTTTGAAGCGATACTTACGGTTTCTAAAATAAAAAGTAACCTGAGGGGATATTTCCTCAGAACGGCTAAATATAAATACACATGCCCAGACCTTAACCTGCTATTTACCAAAGACGAGAAGGAAAATACCGACAGTATATTGAAAGAAGCTGTAGCCGTTCAGCGCAACTGGCAACCTTCCAAAGAAGAGGTGGTGGTAACACCTGAAGTGATAGCCGTAAAAAAAGCAGATCCTCCCCCGCCCGAGCTGGAAAAATTTGAGGAGAGAAAGCCATACCTGGTTAACGACATCTTTGTAGATTCAGACTCACTGCGGATTTCACTGTATGATAATGGGGATATTGACGGAGATTCTATCTCTGTTTTCTATAATAAACTCCCTATTTTACAGCATCAGCTTCTGAATGCACAGGGCATCAATTTTTACCTGCAGCTTGATCCGCTTACCAAGGTCCACGAAATCAGCATGTTTGCTGAAAACCTTGGGTCTATTCCTCCCAATACAGCGTTGATGATCATACATGATGGCACCGCGCGGCATGAGATTTTTCTGACCAGCAGTTATACCCTTAATGGTACCGTCAGGATCAGACGACGATAACACTGTTTACAAATGCCGAATCATAGATATTTAGCCTTCTTTATTGTTAGCATCCTGCTAAGTTCAGTTTCTGGATTTGGACAGATAACTGTAACGATAACCAATATCAAAAAAGTTGGAGGCACAATACTTATAGCTTTATATGATTCGAAGAAGACGTTCAATAAAGCGAGTGCTGTTTATCGCGAAGGCAGGGCAAAAGTCGCGGGTAAAAATGCTGAATTTGTATTCGATACCATTCCCGACGGAGATTATGCGATTAGTCTGTTCCATGATGCAAATGACAATAATAAATTGGATATGTCTGACCTGGGCTTCCCCAAAGAGCAGTATGGATTTTCAAATAATGCTTTGGGCAGTTTTGGTCCGCCGCCCTATAAAAAAGCTAGGTTTAAGTATCATGGCCAACCGCTTAAAGTGGACATCCAATTCAAATAATTTTACGAGTCACCGAAAAGACTCCCCGGTAACAACCTTTTTTAACTAACACTCGAGAGGGATGCCCTGTAGACCTATAAATTGCTACATTCGGCATTGCGACTCCCTAGAAAAGTTCTCCCTGCAGGTCGATCGGCTTGTGTACCCATTCAAACTCTGTGCTTTTACTGAAATCAGTCAGCTTATTTCCAACGGCCCGCCAACCCATTACTTCAACGAAGCTCGAGAGTTTAATTTTCGAGGTGCGTACCTGCGTACCGCGTCCTGACTTAACCAATACTACCGGTTCCGGGTGGCTTGTTACGGCTTCGAGGTAATTACCCTCCCCTTCTTTTATAAAGAGGAATTTGTTGTTTAGTGTCTGTGTCTCGATCTTAAAACGCTTAACATTATACTGTAGCTTTTCTTTGTCGAGGTATATGGCTGTGATAATCTTCTCAGCTATAAATTTTTCGATCTCCACTATCTTTTCGGGGTCAAACCGTTGTGTCAGTTCGGTATCGGTAATCTCATATTGGCCATCGTGGTATAATACCAAAAGCCTGTCTTCAGGTTGAAAGCTTCCCAGGTACTCACCTTTTTCTTCGGTATTCAGTCGGCCGAAACTATCGTCGAACCATAATTTCCGCCCGCTAAGGGTCGATTTACCCCTCTCCTTAAGTTTCACCGTTTTGACTGGATACTTCGTTACCTGGTTGCCAAGCACACCACGTGCTTTGATTTCAAGTTCTTCAAAATAAAACTCCAGCACCTTGTTTCGTGCCGAACAATTAGGACTTAAAATGATCGTCACCACTTCAGCCTCGCCATTGGGATTGGCGCTGAAATAATTCACTTTACTTTTATCCTTACCTCGCGTAAGGTCGTATTCTTTATCACGCGTTATACCTGTCACGTTGAAACGCTTTGCATAGGACACACCGGTTTCACCGTCAGTATAGATCATATTATAGGTCATACGTTCGTCCGTTTTCTGGAAAACCGCGACGTAGATGATATCTTTTCCGATATACACTTTCTCCCCCACCTTAACGACCTTCATAATACCACGCCGGGTAAATACTATGATGTCATCGAGATCAGAACATTCTGCAAAAAACTCATCTTTCTTTAGCCCCGACCCAATGAAACCCTCGGCCCTGTTGACATAGACCCTCGTATTGGCAATGGCAACATGCTTTGCCTGTATAACATCAAATGGCCTGATCTCCGTTCTTCTTTCCCTTCCTTTACCGTACTTTTTGAGCAGGTCCTCGAAATAAGCGACGGCAAAATCGACAAGATTCTTCAGGTGGTGCCTGGTGTCTTTGATATCTGTTTCTATTCCCCTGATCTGCTCATTCAGTTCGTCAATGTCAAGTTTGTAAATTCTTCGAACAGGCTTCTCCGTTAGCTTAAGGATGTCTTCCCTGCTGATTTCTTTTTTTAATTTTTTCAGGAAAGGCTGAAATGCTGCAGCAATTGCTTCAATGACCTTATCCCAGGTAGCATGCTTTTTTTCAAGTTCTTTATATATCTTTTCTTCAAAGAATATCTTTTCCAGCGATGTATAATGCCATTTATCTTCCAGTTCCTCCAGCTTTATTTCCAATTCCCTTTTTAACAGCCAGGTAGTATTATCGGTGGATATTTTCAGCAATTCACTGGCGCTGGTAAACACAGGCCGGTTCTCTACGATCACGCAGATGTTGGGAGATATACTGACTTCGCAATCCGTAAAAGCATATAACGCATCGATGGTTATATCCGGAGATATGCCAGGTGCCAGTTCCACAGAGATCTCTACATTTTTTGCGGTATTGTCAGTGACTTTTTTGATCTTGATCTTTCCCTGGTCATTTGCCTTAACAATCGAATCATTCAGTTGGCTTGTGGTTACACCATAAGGGACGTCGCGAATCACAATGGTCTTTTTATCAACCTCTTCAATGTGCGCCCGGCAACGGATTTTTCCGCCTCGCTTACCATCGTTGTAAGCATCTGCATCAATCATCCCTCCGGTCAGAAAATCCGGATAAAGGTCAAACTTTTTACCGCGCAGGTATTTGATAGATGCGTCAATGAGTTCGCAAAAATTATGCGGAAGGATTTTCGTAGACAATCCCACGGCAATACCTTCTGCACCTTGTGCTAACAACAAAGGAAACTTCATGGGCAGCGCTACGGGCTCTTTTTTTCTGCCATCATAACTAAGTTGCCATTCTGTCGTTTTAGCATTGAAGGCAACATCGAGGGCAAACTTACTGAGACGGGCTTCAATATAACGCGCTGCAGCAGCGTCATCGCCGGTTCGGATATCGCCCCAGTTACCCTGCGTGTCAATCAGCAGGTTTTTTTGTCCCAGGTTGATCATGGCATCCTGTATACTGGCATCTCCGTGGGGATGGTACTGCATTGTTTGTCCGATGATGTTAGCAGCCTTATTCAGCCTGCCATCGTCCATTTCCTTCATTGCATGCAGGATACGCCGCTGAACAGGCTTTAAACCATCCTGGATGGCCGGAACCGCCCTTTCAAGAATCACATAGGAGGCATAATCAAGAAACCAGCTTTTATATTGACCATGTACGCCACCGTCAAAGGTGTTTGCATCATTAGTTTTGTTTTTCGCAGCACTCATCGTGGAAGGGTTACAGCTATTGTGGAAGTAAATTTTTTTCGCCAGCAAATTTGATCTCAAAATCTTTCATTCCCTTCAATTCGCCCTGGACATCTAAGCCACCAGCCATGACCAGGTTTTTAATGCGCCAGAGGACAAAGGCATCCCCCGTGGTATGTTTATTTTTATGCAGGAACTGGTGGATGATTTTTGACGCCTTCTGCCATTCGCCAGTGATGTATTTTTTGATGTCTTCATCATAAAAATCTACGTCATAATGTGCTAATTTTTTTCCGCCTTCCAGTATTCTCACCATGCTGTTTTCAGTACATAATTTTTTCCATTCATCCGGATCAACTTCAAATTCACTTAAGGTAACTGGCCTGGAAAGTTTTTTTGCCTTTAAAAATTCTTTAGGCGGAATTACACTCAGCCATTCAGGATAAAAAATATTTCCCTTCTCATTAATAAAAGGAAGGTTATTCAGGTATAAAATAAATATCCTCGACTGATAATCTTTCAACTGGCTCATCAACCAGTAATATCCCGAAACATCGTGCTTGTTCTGGGCTGCCCATATCCAGACGATTTCCTTTTCATCAGCATTAAGGTTCTCAGCAATATAGGCTACTGTCTGTTCATCATTTACCACTCCTTTTTCTACCAGGCCTTCGTAGTCGCCGCCCGATAATACCTCCTTCCACCATTCATTCCTTGTTTTCCTGCCTTCCGAAGTGTATATATCCGCAATGGGCCCAACAGCGTAATCATCTTTTATTTCCAGTACTTCACCGTGCATGGATTCGTCAAGCTCAATAGCCTTATTCAGCACATCAATGTCTGCGGTATTAAAAACAATATGGATCATGTTCAAATTGAATTAAGGTTACTCTGCCAATTTCTCTTTAGCTATGCCTTCCACTTCATCCAGTTCAACCCGCAAGTTTGACACAATAAATTCCTGCCTTTCGGGGGTATTCTTACCCATATAATATTCCAGTAATTGCTGGATATGGGTATGCTGCTCCAGTATCACAGGTTGTTTGCGAATATCCGCACCGATAAATTTGCCGAACTCATCAGGAGATATTTCACCTAATCCTTTAAACCTGGTGATCTCCGATTTCGATCCCAGCTTCCTGATCGCTTGTTGCTTTTCCTGTTCACTGTAGCAATATATGGTCTCCTGTTTTGTACGTACCCTGAACAATGGTGTGTCCAGAATATATACGTGCCCATCCCTTACCAGGTCGGGAAAAAACTGCAGGAAAAAAGTCATTAACAATAAACGGATATGCATTCCGTCAACATCGGCATCGGTAGCGATGACTATATTGTTATATCGCAGGCCTTCAATGCTTTCTTCAATGTTGAGCGCATGTTGCAGCAGGTTGAATTCTTCATTTTCATAAACGATCTTCTTGGTTAGCCCGAAGCAGTTTAATGGCTTTCCCCTTAGGCTGAAAACAGCCTGTAGTTCAACGTCCCTTGACTTGGTAATAGACCCGCTGGCAGAATCACCTTCTGTAATAAAAATAGTCGTGAGTAACTTCTGCGCATTGAATTCCTCCCGATTCTTCGCCGGTGGTTCTGTGTTGAAATGTAAACGGCAGTCGCGGAGTTTTTTATTATGCAGGTTAGCTTTTTTTGCGCGTTCATTGGCCAGCTTTTTAATGCCTGCCATATCCTTCCTTTCCCGCTCGCTTTGTTCTATTTTCTTTTTTAACCCTTCCGCAACATGGTTATTTTTATGGAGGAAATTATCCAGCTCCCGCATCATAAAATCATTCACAAAATTCTTCATGCTGGGTCCGCCTTCAAAAACATACTGGGATCCCAGCTTTGTTTTTGTCTGCGATTCAAAAACCGGCTCCTGGACCCTGAGGGAAATAGCTGCAACAAGGCTTTGGCGGATATCAGCAGTGTCGTAGTCCTTCTTAAAAAATTCCCTTATGGTCTTCACATATGCTTCGCGAAATGCCACTACGTGTGTACCCCCCTGGGTAGTGTACTGCCCGTTCACAAAACTATAGATATCTTCTCCGTATTCATTGTTATGCGTAATCGCCAGTTCGATGTCTTCTCCCTTCAGGTGGATAATGGGATAGCGGATCTCGTCCTCATTTGTTTTGCGGGAAAGCAGGTCCAGCAATCCATTTTTGCTAACAAATTTCTTTCCATTGTAATTGATGATAAGTCCCGCATTGAGATAACAATAGTTCCAGATCTGGTTTTCGAGATATTCCGGAATAAAATGGAAATTCCGGAAAACCGATTCGTCCGGAACAAAACTGATCAACGTACCATTGGATTCGACAGTTTTAGTCTCTTTATGATCCTTTAATAACACCCCTTTTTCAAATTCTGCTGTTTTCTCTTTGCCTTCGCGGAAGGCTGTCACCTTGAAATACTGACTTAAGGCATTTACGGCTTTTGTACCTACACCGTTCAATCCAACACTTTTCTGAAACACGCGGCTGTCGTATTTGGCCCCGGTATTGATCTTACTTACCACGTCAACCACTTTTCCCAGCGGGATTCCACGGCCATAATCCCTGACAAAAACCGTGTTGCTCTCGATTTTAATGTCAACTTGTTTGCCATACCCCATGGTATGTTCATCAATACAGTTGTCTATGACCTCTTTAACAAGCACATAAATCCCGTCGTCAGGGCTGCTTCCATCCCCCAGTTTTCCAATATACATCCCCGGCCTCAGCCTGATATGCTCACGCCAGTCTAGGCTCCGGATAGATTCTTCGGTATATTCAAATACGGTTGTGTCTCTGGGCGGGATTTCTTTTTCTTTTGCCATAGTCGGTTTGAGCGTGCGAATTTAGTCAGATAATCAGATAATTAGCTATTTGGATATTAACAGGGTAGATTTAGCCTCCCGTAAGAGAGATTTAACCTCACCTTAAGGACCTTATCTAACTAATTGAGGTTCAATAGGTCATATTAAAGCTTTGTAAAAAACCCGAAAAACGGGGGAAAAACCCTTGTGGAAAACGGCAGATTTTGTATTTTCGATATACGATCCTCCTATGAACAATATCCTTCTGTTTAGCTGCTTTACTACCCATTAAATGTCTGCAGCCTTTAAATTCTGATACTTAGGACCCGATTTTTTATTGTCGCTTAAATTGAAATGACTATGTACTCGTATGCGTTGCTGGAACCTTCCTGCTATTACCTGATTCGTGAAAAGAAAGATGCGGCCATTTCATTGATTAAGATCAATGTGGAAAGTGATCATTGTGTTTTCGTTTCACGGTATCAGAATGAAGAAACTCTTGAATGGAAAAAGAAAACAGATACCATTCATGATATTATTGAATTGCTGAGTGATGATGCTGTAGCGGCATGGCAGGAAGCCTATAATGCCACGTTTATGCCGGAAGAAGAAGATGATGATTATGAATAGATAAACATTATCAGAATTTTTTCCTAATGGTGATGTGGGATTGGTGGTGAAGAATTACATTTGATTTCGCTTTGAAATTGTTTAATGTGTGCCATGGAAGAATTGACAAGTAAGCGTAATAGAGTAGCCTGGGAGTTTTTCCTTAATTTATTGGGATTGCTGACCATAGTGCCACTGGCGCCTATGGTAAACCGGGTGATCCCTCCGATGCTTTTCGGCAACTTCAATGCAGACTTGCTGATTGCCATCACCATTTCTTTTCTTTTCGTTCGTTTTGTTCTCTGGATTTTTAAACCATTAATCATTCCGTCTTTCCTGATGGTTGGGCTTATCTTTCTCTTTAACATGTTCACCAATACGTATACAGTAAGTGGAATTGTTACGGATTACAAAAACCTGGTCGTAAACAACTGGAGCAAGCGGTCCAAGAAAGAAAAAGACCTTTTTTTGGTGAAGTCTTCCCTATTTGATTCGGAAGTAGATAAAGCCGTGAAGGGTATGAAACTGAAGATCAATCAGCGAGATTCCCTGGTAAGGAAGTTCGCTGTAAGCAATGCGGTTAAATATTTCGACGATTCTTACCGTCAATATGGCAATGTTGTTCGGATACTTTCCTTATTTCGCGTTATCAACCATAATTTTAAGTACGTTGCCGATCCGTTAAGGGATGAATATTATTCGTCCCCGATGGAGACGATCGATGCCGGAATGGCGGGCGACTGTGACGATCATACCATTCTTATGATTGCAGCGATGAAATCTATTGGTGCAAAAACACGAATGGTGTTATCGGTTGACCATGTTTATCCGGAATTATACTGCGGCAATAAGGCATCGTTTTTAAAATATCAATCGGCCATCCTGCAGTTATTTTCACAGGAAAACCTGACCGGACTCTATTATCGTGAAGAGAATGGTGAATACTGGCTTAACCTGGATTATTCAGCTAGGTATCCCGGCGGTCCGTATGCAAGTAACAAAGCCTATTCCGTGGTGGAGTTTTGATTTTTTTGCTTCCCAGATATGTTTGATGAAGAAAAATTACTTAATGCAGGCGAAGATGTAGCTCTTGTTTTACAAACTAATGTCTTACCTGACTAACAATAAAGCCTTTCCGGTTCGGGAAAGGCTTTAATTTTTTAACATCACTTGTCATAAGATTGGTCAACAGAAAGTTGACTTATCTCAAGACAATTCAAGGAGATTATTTTGAACTAAGATCTGCCCTGTAAAACAAAAGTTCACTCCACAGGTCCAATAAATCATTTTGTATTACATCTACATAACTATCCCATGAGTCTTCACCATTAATAGCTTCGTAACGCTGCTTCATCGGTTTCCTGTAGGCGTTGGACCTTTCTTTCAAACCATTTTTATACCTGGTCACCACAGTAAATTGTGCGGGGCCTGAACTACTGCTGGTATAAACAGCCACAGATTGTTCACCTTGCTTCCATACAGGAATCATTTTTCGCAAGGTATTCCGTATGTTATTGCCATGTCCAACTTTCTGCATATAATGAGTAATGTTGATCTTATCAGCATAGTCACCCACAGCAACCGTACTCAAAGAATCTTCAAATACAGAATAACCGGAAGAACCCCTGTCGGTAAGAAAAGGAGTAACATTTTTATTCCAGTCAACGTTATGTTCGTTGCCAAGGTTACCACGAGTATCTATTTGCTCCCAGCTTACTGGTCCCTCGGAGATCATGTAACCTCCTGCATCCGGCCCGGATGAAATTTCATATACGCGCCATTTCCAGTCACCCGTATGGTATTTCTGGCTGTGTACAGTAAGGGCTTTTTCGAATTCAAGAACCTTGTCTACTTTGGCAAATACCCTGTTGGTATTTACTACATTTTTGGTCTGGCTTATTCCCAACAAGGGGATAAGAAGGCAAAGAAAAAGGGCTTTTTTCATGTTAAAATAGTTTTGTTGGTGAGTTAAGAAGTCTGAAAAGGGAGGGATTGAGAAAAAAGGTATACCTTTTTTGACAATTTACAATACTTGGTTTTTACCGGAATAAGTCGGTTTAATACTATAACAGGTACGGATAAGTGTTTTTTCGACAGAGTTCCTACACGTAAATAGTACGTTATATTTAATCAGCTATCCTGGTGACTTATAGAACATAAAATGCCGTTTAAATGTATTATTTTTTTACTATCGGCCTAATTTGGGTATTCGCGCTTATTTATGTGCGGGACGGCATAGATTCTTCTCGCATAGCAATGCGTGAAAATATTGAACTACGCAAAAAAACAGCCGTTGGCTGTTCTCCGCTGAGGGATAAATTCTGGTCTCCTGCAGACATTCCTTTGCTGCCGGGAACCGGCAAGCATAGTTGGAAAATCAGCACCACAAATGACAGTGCCCAGACGTATTTCGACCAGGGTATGAACCTGTATTATTCCTTTCATATTATCGAAGCGCTTGGCTCATTTTTGAAAGCCCAAGAGTTTGACCCTCAGAACGGCATGTTGTACTGGGCAGAAGCACTAAGTTATGGTCCCAATATTAACGATGCGGGTTATGCTGCATCCCCGGGCGTTTTCCCAGCCCTCGAAAAAGCATTCAAATTCCAATCAGGCCTGACAGTGACAGAAAAAAATTTGATAACGGCTTTGGCTACTCGATATTCTGCTGACAGTTTGTTAACACAGGAAAAGTTAAACATAGATTATCGCGATGCCATGGCAAATTTGCATGCAGCGTTTCCAAAAAATTCAGAAGTCACAGCATTATATGCCGATGCTTTAATGCTCATCCATCCCTGGGATTTGTATGAACACAACCAAAAACCAAAACCCTGGACAGACACGCTTGTCAGGGTACTTGAGGATGGATTAAAAATTGCCCCCGACCATCCTGGCATTAATCATTATTATATCCATGCGGTGGAGGCCTCTAGCCTGCCATCCAGGGGCCTTACCAGTGCAAAAAAACTGGGTTCTATCGCCCCTTCTGTTTCTCACATGGTTCATATGCCCTCCCATATCTATATCCGTACCGGAAATTACGACGAGGGAATAAAGGTAAATGTCCAGTCACTAGAAGGATATGATCAATACTTAAGCTTTTATCCGTCAGTAATTAACGGAGCATGGTTTTATGACTATCACAATGTTCATCTCTTAGCCGTATGTGCCATGATGAAAGGGGATATGCAGATATCTTCTTTGCAATCAAAAACACTTAAGAATAAGATTTCTCAGGAATATTTTACGGAACCTTCTGCATTCCGGGATTATATTTATTATATGGCTTCTACGCCTGTATTTTCTGCCATCAGGTTTGGACAATGGGATCAACTCATGGCAATGCCGGAGGTTGCAGACAGTGCAACCTACCTTAAAATACTGTCTGAATTCGGAAAGGGAATAGCTTTTGCCCGGACTAAGAAATTGGACCAGGCGTCAAACAGCCTGAACAAGATTCAACGGCTGATGGACGCTGAACAGAAATTGAAACTAAGATTAGGGGCTTTTAATACGGCTTATTCAGGCGCTGAAATTGCGGAGGCCATGCTGAAAGGAATTATTGAGGAAGAAAAAGGAAACTATAGTGCAGCAATCAGCAACTTACAAAGGGCTGTAACCCTGGAAGAGAATATGGTTTATAATGAACCGAAAGACTGGATACTTCCTCCTCTTCAATACCTTGGACAAGTACTGCTGAAAAACAGGAATTTTGAGGCTGCAGAAAAAGCTTTCCGTAAAGACCTGGAATTTAATCCGGGTAATTGCTGGTCACTTAAAGGTCTCGAACTGACACTGAAAGCAAGGGGAAAAATGTCTACCGCGACCGCCACTACTAAAGAGCTGGCTAAGGTCATAAAAGGAACTGGCCTTATTTTAAACGGACCTGTTTTCTAAGCCTTTTTGGGATGAATCCAATTTATATGGATATTTGTGCCTGAATTTTAAACCCCCGGTATGGATAAAAGAATATCAACGCTCATTTTCATCTACGTCGTTTTTCTGATTATCGTGCTAACCATGTTGTTTTCGACAACGGCGCAACATGTTTTGACCATGTTTTTATGGGGAGCTTCCGGACTGGGATTATTTTTCCTTTTCTTCTTTTTGTGGTTGATGGCCCGAAAAGATTGACGAATTTGCGGATTTGCGAATTCGCGGATTCAATACATAAATAAAGCGGATCAATTTTTAATTTGATCCGCTTTCATATTTTAAATCCTGATACAATTAGTCTTCATTCCCTAAATCCGCCAATCCGCCAATCCGCCAATCCGTCAATCCGTCAATCCGCCAATCCGCCAATCTAATTTAAGGCTTCGTCTTAAATTAGCTTCCAGCCTTCCCTATACTCTCTCTTTACCCACTGGTTTGCTTCATCAAAATTGGTGACCCTTAAGTTTTTGGCATCCCAAAGAAGCTTTTTACGGCCCAGGTATTTATCATCCCATCCTTTAAGATTAGGATTTTTTAGCAGAAATGCCCTTAGTGCAAGATTTCCAATCAAAATACTTTCAGTAAAAGGACCTGCGTAATCGAATGGTGAGGAAGTAAATCCTTTACCATATCCATCAATACAGGCATTTACCCATTGTACGTAGTGTCCTTCAGGTACCCTTTTAATCGTTTCTTTCGGCATTGATTCCTGCATCCTGGAGGAAGGAAGTAATCTTGGTTTGGCACCGTAGCAATCGGCCAGCAGCTTACCTTTTGTACCAGTAAACAACACGCCGCCATCCCAGTTGCCAAATGCTTCACCAGGTGCCAACTCATCCGGACGTTGTGGCAACAACCCACCATCGTACCAGGAAACTTTTACAATGCCCTTGCCATCATTACGGGGATATGTCAGGTGTATGATTGATGAAGCAGGGCAAGCGTCAGGGTTCTGTGTATCATCCCACATTTTGGACCACATTGTGGCAACGCTGGCTTCTACATCGCTGGGATAAGTGATCGGTACACAACGGAATACTGGATCCATAATATGGCAGGCCATATCACCCAAAGATCCCGTTCCATAAGCCCACCATCCGCGCCAGTTGAAGGGCAGATATGCTGGGTTAAAATCAATGTTTTTGGCAGGTCCCTGCCACAGATTCCAGTCCAGTTCCGGAGGAATTTCAAACTTACCAGTTGGCGTTGGGATACCTTGTGGCCAAACCGGACGATTGGTCCAGCAATCAATTTTGGTGACTGTTCCAATCTTTCCTGCGTCAATCAGTTCTTTCGTACGGCGAACGCCATCACCTGATCCACCCTGGTTACCCATTTGAGTAACCACTTTATATTTTTTCGCAGCTTCTGTCAATACACGTGCTTCATAAATATCGTGGGTCAGTGGTTTTTGCACATAAACGTGTTTGCCTAATTGCATGGCTGGCAAGGCGGCAACGGCATGTGTATTATCAGGAGTGGATACGGAAACCGCATCAATATTTTTGCCTTCTTTGTCGAGCATTTCCCTGAAATCTTTGTAGCGTTTTGCATTGGGGAAGCGCTTCACAGAATTGCCAATCTGTCGATCATCCACGTCTGCGAAACAAACTATATTTGCTTTTGGACTTTCGGCAAATCCAGCAAGGTCACTCTCCCCTTTACCGCCTGCACCAATTCCCGCAATATTCAGTTTATCACTTGGAGCCAGGTAACCCTTTCCCAGCACATGCCGCGGGACTATGGTAAATCCGGCAACCGCCAGTGAAGCATCACGTAGAAACTGACGGCGTTCATACCTTTTCTTCTTGTTTGCGTTTTGCATAATCGTTGTTGTTTTACTAATCTATGTTGGTATTAATATCCCTAAAAATTTACTCTACATCATTTTTTCTATCTAACATTACAATCAGGAGATTTTAACTCCTAAATCTTTTTTTATCACTGGCATCGTTGTCAGGAAAATTTTACGCACTCCTTTAACTCCTTTTCAGTATACGCCACATTGTATTGCTTAAGAACATCATCCGGAACACCGTTCCATTGGTTAGGTTTGTTGCCTTCATAGCCGATGTCTTTCACACCCATTTCAGAAGTATAAAATCCGGTCGATACGAGGTTCCTCATCCTGTTGAAAAAAGCCACGCCCTGTGCCATTTCAGGCTTTGCTTTTGCCGGGTAAGCAATCATATCCACGAGTTCAATTTGCTGCTTCGGGCTGCTGTTTCGGAATGCTTTTTCATACCGTTTGAAACTCTGCAGGTCGAGCCACCTCAATCCTCCCCTCATTGGTGTCTGGTGATCAGGCATATCTTTCACGATGAATTCTATGAATTCCGGTACTTTGGCGTCTGAAGCACTTCCACTCACATCATCCTTCGGAATAATGATATCTGCCAGTATAGTAATGGTTGCCATTTCGTGGGGCGTGAAAAAAGTTTTTGACGTCACTTCTTTATAGCGAGCAATTTCCTCGGGCTGCCTGTCCAGTCCGGGTGAACCGCCGCCTTCATTAACTTTCCCAACCGGTGCTTTCAAATCTTCCGCTTTCTTATCGGCAGTTTTACAGGCATCCAATAATAATCCTGCGGAGAGTGTTCCTACGGCGAGGGTCTTTAG
This sequence comes from Sphingobacteriales bacterium, assembly GCA_031372815.1. Taxonomy (GTDB): domain Bacteria; phylum Bacteroidota; class Bacteroidia; order Chitinophagales; family Chitinophagaceae; genus Pollutibacter. Next base: position 9,224 of record JANMMA010000368.1, on the reverse strand, counting down.
CGATTTTCTTCTGTCCATATAGTCGTATTAACCTTTATTAAAATTTCGGATATCCCTAAACGTTATACAATCAGATATTTTGTTTTTTCATCTCATCCATCAGGTACTCTGAGGCGCGCATCGATAAAGCCATGATGGTCCACGTAATATTTTTATCTGCCTGTGAGGTAAATGCTGCACCGTCAACCACAAACAGGTTTTTACAATCGTGCCCCTGGTTATACTTATTCAATGCAGAAGTCTTTGGATCATCTCCCATTCTTGCCGTACCAGCTTCGTGAATGATTTTTCCGGGAGTTTCCAGGCCATAACTATTTTCAGGACCATCATTACCACCCCAGGTAATTACGGCACCCATATTATGCATGATTTCTTTAAAGGTTTCTTTCATGTGTTTTGCCTGGTTCACTTCATAACCACTCCACTTCACATTAAATTTTAATACAGGGATACCGTATTTATCGACAACGCTCTCGTCAATATGACAGCGGTTTTCTTTATCGGGAACTGCTTCACCTCGCCCGGCCATTCCAACTCCTGCTCCATAGAAATAACGGTGATCTTCTTTTAAAGATGCGCCGTAACCTCCAGCCTCTTTCTGTTTACCATTGACTGGATATTTGCCATTCATTCCCTCCATTCCAAAACCGAAACCATATGCCGGCTGTCCCATTCCACCCCAGTATTCAATGTGATAACCACGTGGAAAATCAAGCTTTTTATTTTCGCCCCACCATGGTGAGTACACGTGCATTCCACCAACACCGTCTTCATTATATCTTTTTCGGCCAAACAGTTTCGGCAACACGCCACCCATTGCAGCACCGGTAGAATCGTGCAGGTACCTTCCAACAACGTCACTGGAATTACAAATTCCGTTAGGATGCTTTTCTGATTTGGAATTTAGCATTAACCTCGCCGATTCACATGCACTGGCTGCAAGCATTACTGCACGTCCCATCACCTGGTATTCCATCAGGTCATCTTTACTAACATAAGAAACCCCGGTGGCCAGTCCTTTGCTATCCGTCAATACTTCCCTTGCCATGGCCATGGGGATTACATCAACATTGCCGGTTTTAATAGCGGGGTTGATCAGTACAGATGACGAGGAAAAATCTGCATGCACCTGGCAACCGCGGTTACATTGCGCGCAAAAGAAACATGCACCACGGTCGTCGTTTATTTTCTGCGTTAAGATCGACAAGCGCGATGGAATGACCGGAACGCCTGACGCATAACCCGCCTTCTTTATCATCAATTCATGAAGCCTTGGCCTGGGCGGTGGAAGAAAGATTCCATCGGGATCGTTTGGAAGTCCTTCATTGGTTCCAAACACACCAACAAGCTTATCCAGCCGATCATAATAAGGTTTGATGTCATCATAACCAATCGGCCAGTTTTCGCCAAGTCCATCAATATTTTTTCGTTTGAAATCTTTCGGGCCAAAACGAAGGGAAATCCTGCCCCAGTGGTTTGTTCGTCCACCCAACATCCTTGACCTCCACCAGTCCCACTGGGTTCCTTCAGCTTTAGTATAAGGCTCTCCTTCAATTTGCCATCCCCAGTAGCTGGCGTCAAAATCACCGAATGGCCTGAACTTGGTACTGGCCCCACGGCGGGGAGATTCCCAGGGATTTTTTAATTGTGTGACGTTCTTTGCGGGATCATACATCGGACCTGCTTCAATAAGACAGACTTTGACCCCTGCCTTTGCTAAGATATATGCGGCCATACCGCCACCTGCACCCGAACCAACAATAATAACATCATAATTCTTCGGCTGCTTTTTCACCTGGAAATCTGGCATAGAGTCAATCGTATTTAATGAAGTAGAGAGTGGAAATTAAGCAAAAATTGAAAAACATATCGACGATTTATTCGATTTCTCATGGTATTTTGTTGGAAATAGTATTTATGCGTTTATCGATATTGACCTGCACTCTTGTACTGGCAGCCGGTTGTAATTCAAAAGGCCCCGACAAGAATGTTCAACCCCCGGTCGCAAAGAAAGTTGCCAAAACATTTTCTGAACATGGGAATACGAGGACCGATGATTACTATTGGTTGAGTAATCCTTCAGATATAGCAGTAATAGATCACCTTGAAGCGGAGAATGCTTATGAAGCAGCGATGATGAAGCATACGGAAAAGCTGCAGAAGAATATTTACGATGAAATGGTTGCACGTATAGATCAAAAATATGAAAGCCTGCCCGTAATGGAAAATGGCTACTGGTACTATTCGCGTTTCGAGGAAGGCAGGCAGTATCCGCTGTATTGCAGGAAAAAAGGCAACCGGGATGCAAAAGAAGAAATAATGCTGGATGTGGCTGCGCTTGCTGAAGGAAAACAAATCTATTTGATCAGGGGGCGAGATGTTTCAGCAGATAACAACTGGCTGGCCTACCTGGTTGACACCACAGGCAATAGAAGAAGCAGGATCTATTTTAAGAATCTGAACACCGGTGCTTTTTCACCTGAGAGCATCGCCAATACAGCAGACGCTGTGTGGGGGAACGACAACAAAACGGTCTATTATACGATCAATGACCATACGGTAAGATCTTATAAAGTAATGAAGCATACCCTTGGATCTGATCCAGCGCAGGACCAGGAATTATTTACAGAGAAGGACAGCACGTTCTCTACCTATCTATTTAAATCAAAAGACAATCGATATATTTTCATCACCTCCTCCGGAACCACCAGTTCGGAAACAAGGTACCTTGATGCTAACAATCCCGCAGCACCTCCTGTGCTTATCCAGGGGCGAGTAAAGGACCTGCTCTATTCCGCTAATGCATATGAAGGAAATGTGTTTCATATCATCACCAATAAAGATGCAAAGAATTTTAAACTCGTGACTGCGCCTATCGCGAACCCGGGCATGCAGCACTGGAAGGACCTTATCCCGCATCAAGACTCAGCATTACTTGAAGAGGCCGACGTATTGCAAAATTTTATCGTCACTCAATACCGCGGAAAAGGATTAACAGAGATCAACGTGATGAACCGTAAGGACAATACAAGTTATAAGGTTGATTTTGAGGAAGAAGCTTTTGTTGCGGGTAAGTCTGTAGCCACTGATGCTTATAATACAGATAGTATCCGGTACAATTATCAAAGTCTGACAACACCCGCAACCGATTTTTCCTATAACCTCGTCACAAAAGAGAAAAAACTGTTGCAGCAACAAAAAGTAGGCGGTGGATTCGATGCATCCAAATATGAAACAAAAAGGCTCTGGGCAAAAGCGACCGATGGTACCATGATACCCATCAGTGTCGTCTATAAGAAAAATACATTTAAAAAGGATGGCGGTAATCCTCTATTGCTGTATTCTTATGGGTCTTATGGCATCTCTACCGATCCCTATTTTAATGCCAATATCATCAGCTTGCTCGACCGTGATTTTGTGTATGCGATAGCGCATATAAGGGGTGGACAAGAAATGGGACGATACTGGTATGAAGAAGGCAAGCTCATGAAGAAGAAAAATACGTTCACCGATTTCATTGATTGCGCTCAGTTCCTCGTGAATGAAAAATATACTGCTGGAGATAAACTTTTCGCACAGGGCGGAAGCGCTGGCGGCATGTTGATGGGAGCTGTCATAAATATGAAACCTGAATTATTCAGGGGAGTTATTGCCCAGGTACCCTGGATGGATGTGATCACAGACAGCTATAATACTGACCTTCCACTCGTCACACTTGAATATGAAGAGTGGGGTGATCCCCACGGCAAGGAGGCTTATGATTATCTGCTGAGCTGGAGCCCCTATGATAATGTAAAGAAGATCAACTATCCTTCGATTTTTGCAACAGGCGGATTGAATGATACGCAGGTGCCTTATTTTTCCCCGGCTAAATGGGTGCAGAAAGTCAGGGAAAACAATACGGGTAACAAACCTGTGCTGTTAAAAATCAATATGGGAGCAGGCCATGGTGGCGAATCAGGACGTTTTGAAAGGCAGAAACTCATTGCGGAGACCTATGCGTTTATGATTGATCAGTTAAAAAAATGATGTTACACCAATCTTTATATTGATGGCGTTCCAACGTCTCAATCTTTCGGGGTTGAAAGAATAATGGAATTAAACTAAATTTTTAGTCGAAATAATTTGGTGAACTAAAAACTTAGTTTATCTTCGACTAAATATTTAGTTCATGAAGACATTGACCAAAGCAGAGGAACAGGTGATGCAGGCGGTATGGAGCCTTGACGAAGGCGGTATGCTGAAAGACATCGTTGAAGCCATGCCCGAACCACGGGCCCATCATAATACGGTGGCTACGCTGCTCAAGATTTTGGTAGACAAAAAATATGTCGGCATTAAAAACAATGGGCGTTTCAATCACTATTTCGCGAGAGTCAGGAAAGACGAGTTTACCAATATGACCCTTTCGGGATTGACCAAAGGTTATTTTGAGGGCTCCTACCAGGATGTGGTGTCGTTTATGGTGGACCAAAAAAAGATTTCCGTTCAAGACCTGGAAATACTTCTCAAACAAATCAAATCCACCAAGAAATGATTGCTTTATTTTATTACCTGCTGAAAGTAGTTCTTTGCTCGGGTATTCTATTCGCGTATTACCAACTGGCATTGAAGGACAAGATTTTTCATCAATGGAACAGATTCTACCTGTTAGGCTCCGTTGTTGTTGCTATGCTCTTGCCTGTGCTGAGCATCAGTGTATACACGCCTGCACAACACCAAAGCACTGTCATATCAGCTATGGAGATCGTGACTGGTGCCGATGAATACGTGAATGAAGTAAATAGCGGTTCACTGTTCGCATTAACAGCCGAAACGCTGGCAGGTTTAGCTTACTCATTTGTTTCGCTGGTTGTCCTCATATTATTTGTTTATGCACTGTTTAGCATCATCAGGATGATCAGAAGAAATGAGCGCGTGGCGATAGAAGATTTTTATTTCCTGAACACAACTGAGCAGGGAACTCCGTTCAGTTTCTTCAGGTTCCTGTTGTGGAATAAGGAGATCCAACTTGATACAGAAAACGGCAGACGCATTTTAGAACACGAGCTCGTGCACATACGTGAAAAACACAGTTGGGATAAAATCTTCATTCAACTGGTTCTGGTATTGTTCTGGATCAATCCATTCTTCTGGCTAATCAGAAAAGAGCTAACATTAATTCATGAATTCATCGCAGACCGGAAAGCCGTGGGAAACGGCGATGCAGATGCATTCGCAAAACTACTGCTGGAGACCAGTTTTCCCGGCTACGCACCAATGCTTTCCAACACATTTTTTAAAACATCCATTAAAAGAAGACTTTCCATGATAACGAAACAACAACACCCCGGATTTACTTACTTAAGCAGGCTCATGTTGATCCCCATAGTGCTGATGCTGCTATTTGCTTTTGGCGTAAAAACAAAGACTGCGCTCAATGAAACTAATACAGCCGCTGCGTTGGAACAAAAAGTAACGGTCATCATAGATGCTGGTCATGGTGGCGACGATGCGGGAGCGATATCAGACGGTGTCAGCGAAAAAGATCTGACCATCAACATTGCTACATTGGTTTCAGAATTAAACAGAAATCCAAACATAAAAATAGTACTTACCCGAAATGCTGACGAACCGATATCTGTTCGTGACAGGGTAAATATGACGGATGCTAACAAAGCTAATTTGTTCCTGTCTATTCACACGATGTCTGCGCCAAATAAGAAAGAGGGCGGAATCACCGCTTATATTTCTGGCAGAGACTTTAGCAAGCGTCAGCAGAACGTCAGATTCGCAACATTACTGTTGAAAAATGTTTCAATGATTTATCCCACCGACAAGGCCATTAAGGAGCAGTCCAAGAAGGGTGTTTGGGTGCTTGATGAAAACGTTTGTCCATCGGTGATGTTGCAATGTGGCTTTATCACAAATGCTTCCGATAGGAAGTTCATGACCACCAAACAAAACCAGGAAAAGATCGCAAGGCAGATCCTGCAATCGATCGAAGATTATTTTTCAAAGTCCATGCTGATCCAACCATCCCAGTCAAAACTCATGCTGGCTGCAGATTCTGTACCAGCTAAAAAACTAAAAAATGTAACGCTTACTTATGATGACGGCACTAAAGAAACGATATCGCCAGAAGAATACAGGAAAAAAATCGGAAGCAAAACCTTTACAACCATTTCTGATAGTATAGTTGTAAAAGGGAAAACTCTTCAGCCTTCGCAAAAGTTGCCAGAAAATACGGTGTATATAATAGATGGTAAAGTCACTACCGCAACTGTAGTAGAATCACTAGATCCTAATAAAATCAGCTCCATGAGCGTGAACAAGCCTAACACTGAGCCAGGTACCATCACGATCATCACTAGAGGCGCGGCAAGTGGAGGTAACGTTTCCGCCGTAACCAATACTGTTGTAAGTGATAACGTCAATACTACCACCAATGTAGTCAGGGCATCTTCTTCCCCGTCTGCCAATGTGAATGTTACAGGGGTTGCCAGTACCAATACCAATAGCGAAGGTCAGGATGGAAAAGTTACAGGAGTAACTATTGTGAATACCAATAATGAAGGTCAGGGTGTAAAGGTTTCTACTGTCAACGGGGAGCAGCCACTGTATGTTTTGAACGGAGAAGAAATTACAGAAGCTGAGATGAAAGCCATCGATACAAATAAGATCGAGTCCATCAATATATTAAAAGGCGAAAACGCAACTAAGTCCTACGGCAAAAAAGCAAAGAATGGTGTAGTGCTCTTCACCCTCAAAAAGTGATCTGCACATCAGGACAATGCCGACTTAATAAAGTCAGTAATCAGGTAAGCGATAAGCTTGCCTGTTTTTTCATCCTGCCTGCCATCGTCGAGTTTGGTTGCCCCTTCGCAAATATGGACGTAAGCGATCTTGGGATGGGCAGCGGCAAACACCATGTACTGACGCGCATGTATGGAAGTGATGCCGGTGGGGCTCATGGCACTGCTTAGTGTCTCCCTGATGGCATCCAGATCAAGTTCTACCCCGGTATACTCCTCATCAGTGAAATTGAAAGCCTGCGCCACAGCTTGCCGAAAGTTCATTTTTTCATGAACAAAAATGTCTTCATAAGAGGTATACTGAATATTCATATTGCTATAGAGATCGTCCATCATGCTTTGGGCGTTGTAATTCTCATGCAGACCTACAATAGCATATTTTTTCAAAAACAGTTCTTCCATGGCATAGCGGAAACCATTACCGCTATGACGTCCTTCACTGATCCTGAAATCGGCATGGGCATCCACATTAACGACATTAATAAGTGGCTTGCTGATCTTTCCCAGTTTGTATAATTGCTTTGCAGAGCCTTTAATGATAGGATAGCTATTGTTGTGTCCGCCGCCAATAGCAATAGGAATTTTTCCCGCACTGATAATTGACTTAACTACTTCTTCCACTTCATCATCAATGATATTGGCAACGGCATGTCTTAGCGCATCTATCCGTTCATCCTGGCCTTTTGCATTAAGATCGATGAGCTGGTCTACGTCACTAAAATCAAAATGGCCCAGCAGGATAATTTCTTCCCCAGTTAACCGGTCTGAACTTTGAACATTGACAAGTGACTGCAAAAAAGGCAGCCATGCAGAATCTGCACCGCCAGTTCCGAAATTGGCACGTATGCCGATATCCTCCGGGATACCAAACAAGACAAATTTCGCTGAACTTGACTCTATCTGACTGCCAATATCTCCAGAATGGTCTAGCGTTTTAAGCATTTCGCCCAATTTTGTTTCATAGCGGCGAAGCTTTGTAATGTTAAGGATGTCTTGTTTTGAGTAATACCTGAAATGCTTCATATCGTTTCTATCTTTTCGGGGCGTTCTTAAGAACTGCGGTCCTCTCCCATCTGATGACGGCTTTTTATAGAAAACCATCACTAGGGACCTATTGTATTTGGATGGCTAATATAGGGCAATTCAACAGTAGAAAATTACACTGGTTCCCCGTTTATAAATACTCTCTGTATCAGGTTACTGCCAAAAGCATATGGCAGGTATGCCAGGGAAGGAACAGGTTTTGTTATGATCACACTGGCATTTTTGCCCACTGTTATCGATCCGGCCTCAGTTGCTACTTCCATCGCAAAGGCGCCATTTATTGTGGCACCATTAATGGCTTCTTCGGGCGTCATCCGCATACCAATACAAGCCATGGAAAGCACAAGGTTCATGTTTCCACTAGGGGAAGAACCGGGATTATAATCTGTTGCCAACGCAACGGCAGCACCGGTATCTATCAGCTGACGTGCAGGCTGAAATGGCATCCTTAGAAAAAAGGCAGCTGATGGAAGCAGTGTACCAATAGTGCGGGAGGCTGCAAGGCATTCAATGGCGTCATCATCCATGGTTTCCAGGTGATCCACCGACACTGCGTCCAAAGCAACGCCAGACTGAACTCCACCGGAAAGGTTCAGCTGGTTAGCATGAATCTTTGCCTTCAGCCCAAATTGCTTTCCGGCATGGCCAATCCGCAAGGTTTCTTCGGGTGAAAAAAAACCGGTTTCACAAAACACATCGATATAGTCGGCCAACCCTTCGCGCGCTACTGCCGGGATCATTTCTTCCGTTATAAGGCGCAAGTACGACTCGTGGTCATTTCTATAGACTTCCGGATATGTATGGGCACCTAAAAAAGTGGATTTGATGATCATACCCGACTTTTCCTTCAGCTTCCTGATCACGCGCAACATCTTCATTTCACTATCTAACGTTAAACCATACCCGCTTTTGATTTCAATTGCTCCTGTTCCCAGCGACCGCACTTCCTGTAAGCGTTTCCATGCCGTCTCAAACAGTTGATCTTCCGGGGCATCATTAAGTTTCCTTGCTGAATTGAGGATTCCCCCACCCTTCTCGGCGATCTCAGCATATGTCAATCCGCGGATCTTATCTACGAATTCGTTTTCCCTGCTGGATGCAAAAACAAGGTGCGTGTGGGAGTCGCACCAGCACGGCAAAACCATAGATCCTGTAGCGTCAATTTGTTCTATGGCAGGATCATTTTCAGTTAATGTGGGGAAACTACCGTCCTCCATTTCGCCGTACCCGGATATTACGGAATTCTCCATGGTAAGCCATGCATTCCGAATTATAGGAAGCATGCCAAGTTCCCTGGCCCGTAACGGGACTGATGGCGAATGAACACCGACAAGAAATTTGATATTTTTAATAATTCTGATCAACCTATAATTTTTCCCATACCTG
>JANMMA010000334.1:0-14016 GCA_031372815.1 Sphingobacteriales bacterium | reverse complement strand
ATCTCGGCGTGTAAAGTGATTTTTCGGTTCAGTATGTCTAGTATTGCTTCAACCATTTTGCATTAGTCTACCCTTGAAAAGAAAATCCGTCATCATTAATTTAGTGGTGCAATAAACAATTGAAAGGTTTAATCATCTTGTTTAATGGCTATTGTTTAGGCGTGATCTTTGGCTTCTCCGGCACTGGAATAACTAACTCTGGACTAAGGTTGGGAAGTTTGTCTTTGAGCTGTTCTATTTTGCCGAGGGAAGTATCAATAAAATACCAGTTTTTCCCTTGGTCTCTCGAAATGGCCACCAGTGTGGAACTCATCACCACATCTGCAAATGGTGAGGTAATTTCAGTGGTTTGGGGCAGGGTCGACTGTAACTCGTTTTTATAGGAAACGATTTTTCCTGGATTGCCGTAGGATATCCTTTCAACGTTTCCGCCAAATGACTTGAAAATGGCAAATGCTGAATCCATTGTCATTTGGGTTTTACCTGTTTCTTTTCCAGCTTCGATCATTTCAGGCAGCATGAACCTGGAGAATGTTTTTACATCCCCTACAACCAGGGCTTTTCCCATTTCCATGGCCTGTGATTTAATAACAGTGGCCAGTGGTTGGGCTTCAGCAAAATGCAGATTGAATAGCAGGACAAGAAAGAGGCTGATATTTTTCATGGTTAAAGCTAAAAATTATTAAGCAAAACGGACCTGTTTAGCAAGCTATTAACAAATTATTGAAAGAAATCAGTGAGCAGTTTTCCTGTCCAAAAAGTGAGAAAGGTTTTCTGTTCAACATTCGAAAATGGATCAGCTGTTTGAAGACTGGAAGGTGGTTAGATGATGGAAGGTTATTAGATGTTCCGAAGGTAGTTAGAAGATCCGAAGGTTGTTCGATGAACGTAAGGTTGTTCGGATAAACGGAAGACACATATAAGGTGAAACCTTGGTACAAGCATTACCACATTAAACACATTTGCCAATTCCCACATTTCCCTACAGGTCTCTTTTCTGATTGAAATAATAACAAAGTCCCCAAATAACTGATATCACCAATAGTGTCAATAAAATATGAGTAGGGATGGCGGCAAGGCTGGCATTATAAGCTTTTTCATCAAGCCTTCCCACGAAAGCCGGCACAGGGATCAGCCTGTCTGAAATTTCCAAAGGCATAAATCTTCCAATGTCTTTGAATTTCACCTTAGAATAGCCAACGATCAGATTCTCAACAATGATATAATAGAAGACAAAAATGCTGAGTGCAATGAATGATCTCCGGATCATGAAGCCGATAAAAAAGGCGATGGACAACTGTGCAAAGGTCTGCAGTGCAAAATAAGCGATATACTGAGGCTGGGCCCACATATTGACTAATGGTTTGGGAGAGGCAACATATCCGATCACCAATGCAATCGTTATATATAACATCGTTACCATCAGCGAAATGATCACAACGTCATAAAATTTACTCAGTAAAAACTGGTTTCTGCTCCAGCCATCAATGATGTTTTGCCTATGTGTTTTATAAGTGTATTCATTGGTGATCATCATGATCACTACTATAGCGGGGATGAACACAAAAAACGAACTGAAATAGGCGGTAGTATGAAATGTTTCGGGATAAGCAAATGGGTTTCCCAATAGCATTTTAGCGATCTTACCCGTTGCCGTTTGTTTTGCTACGATCTCTTTGTAAATATTCCACCATATATAATTGATACCCGGGTAGGAAAGTGCTGTCATCGCCATAACGGCCCAGAATGCAGGGTAGTTCCTGATCTTCAGCCATTCGGTTCTCAATACATTCATCATATTAATAAGTTTCCGCGTTGTTGATTTGTTGCGTTTAGTTTTGCTTCAGCGTGTTTTGTTGCGAAAATTAAATTCTCGTTTTTGAATTCGTGCCCGGGTTTAGTTACCAGTGAGTTCAAAGAATCTCGCTTCCAGCCTTTTTTTCTTATGTAATAAATGGTCAAGAGTAATGCCATGGCTAAAACAAAAACTGTTGATTTCTTCAGGTACTGAAACTCCTTTGGAAAAATGTAAATAGAGGTATCTCCCGTTTCTTATAACCTCAGTTGTGCGTGGATATTCCTTAAGTACCTGTTCAAGTTTATCAGGATCAGCGGCAGAAATTTCAATGATGTCTTCATCAGCGAGAACATCCTCCACAGAACCTTCTGTGATCAGCTCGCCTTTTTTTAATATGGCTACATGTGTACAGATTTTCTCCACTTCATCCAGCAAGTGGCTGGCCATGATGATAGTGAAACCTCTTTTGTTCAGCTCGCGTATCAGTTCCCTGATTTCAGCAATTCCTACAGGGTCCAGTCCATTTGTTGGCTCATCAAGGACCAGTATTTTTGGACTTCCCAGTAAAGCAGCACCAATGGCCAGGCGTTGTTTCATGCCCAGGCTATAGGTGGAGAAACGACTGTTCTTTCTATCCAGCAGGTTCACTTTTCTTAATACATCATCGATGTCTGCGGCATTTCCCCTTCCGCTTATACTCTGCGTGACGCGAAGGTTATTAACGGCAGACAGGTAATGGTAGAAATTTGGTGTTTCCAGCAGTGAGCCGATCTGCTTTCTCATATCGGGTGACCCGGGCTTGCCAAACCAGAGAAAGTTTCCCGTATCAGCTTTAAGCACATCGAGAATGATGCTCAGCAGCGTCGTTTTGCCGGAACCGTTAGGCCCCAGCACGCCAAATACAGAACCCTCCGGTACATTGAATGACAGGTCCTTCAGCGCCTGTATCTTACCGTATGCCTTTGAAATATGTTGTAGTTCAAGTACCGCCAAGGTTAATTATTTGTGATCAAGATACCTTAACTACCTAAATTTTATTGCGTTTTATGATGAGCGGGCCTATTGAATATGTTTAGTCTGGCTAATACCCTTATTCGAACTGATCGCAGTTAACAGGATGAAAATGCATCTCATATGCTTGTTTAAAAGCAATCATGCCAGGGTGCGGAGGATTACATAAATCATTTGGGCCTGATGGATATCCCTTCATAGAGTTTTTCTGAATTATATAACCGGTCCCCTGAAATGATATAACGGGTATTCCTGATATCACTTATGTTTTTAACGGGGTTTCCTTCTACCAGGATGATGTCCGCATTTTTGCCAATAGTAATGCTGCCCAATTGCTGTTCTTTGTGTACATATTTCGCGGTATTCAGCGTTGCCAGTTGAAGTACTTTTTCGGCAGGGATACCAGCTTTAACATAGAGTTCCAGTTCATGGTGTAGGTCGAACCCTGCCATACCATCTGTCCCGGCAACGATGGTGATGTTATTCTGATATAGTTTCATCAGTATTTTCTCAAATACTTCATACGATTTCTTATATGTTGCATCCATTCCTTCTGGTACAGGAATTCCGCCACCTCCTGATTTTATATTCCTTTGCATAAGTACCGGGAATCGATGGACGATAGATTTGTATTTCTCCTCCATGACCCCATCCCTGGATGTGAAAAGATTTTCATATACCCCCATAGTGGGATCAACAGCAATTTTTTTAGAGATCAGCAATTCGATGAATGCTTTCATTTCCGGTCCTTCCAGGTCAATAGACGGTGATTTTTGTGCGGGCAATGAAAATCTTAATGTTGACCTTGTATCAACTGTGTCACCGAAAAAATTCAGGGCCAACATATTCATATGCGTAACCTCGTTATACCCTGCATTAATGGCCTGGGTTGCGGTCATATAGGCGGGGATGTGTCCGCATACACGCAGGTTAAGTTTAACCGCTTCATCTGCTAAAGGTTTGACCCATTCGGGTTTAATGGAACTGTACAATTTGATCTGCTGATATCCCTGCTCAGCGTATTTTCGTACTGCTGCTTTTCCTTCTTCGATATTGTTGATTAGCACACCTGTAGGTCCCGCAAAGGGGCCCGCACCGTCGATAAAGCCGCTTCTTATTTCTACCGTAGGCCCAATTAACTCATGTTTACTGATTTGGTCAATGGTATTCAACAGTGCACTGCTATTGCCCATATCCCTGACATGAGTAACGCCTGCTGCCATGTGCAAAATGCCATCTAACTCCTCCGAAAAATGAACGTGCATATCCCATAACCCTGGTAAGGCAGTCATTCCTTTCCCGTTTATGATCCGTCCATTTGTTTTCAATGAACCAGCCTTTCCAATCGCAGTTATTTTTCCACCATCAATGAGGATATCCATCCCCGGTAGTATCGTTGCCTTTATAGCATCGAAAATATTTATGTTAGTGATAAGCACCTTGTCTGATGTCTCCTTATTATTATCAGTCAGGCGTCTGAAATACCTGGCTTCTTCATTTTTTTGTATGTCCAGCAGTTTGGGTACCATCGACTCATAACCTTTGATGATAGTGCTGCTCCAGTTACTGACGTTTGCGAAATCGTTTCCTTTTTCATCGTTCCAGTAATAATTAGGAACCATACCAATTCCTAATGAACGGTAGAAGATCAGTTTCTTGTCATCGATCACAAATTCACCGATCCTTTCCTGTTTTATTTTGCCAAAGGGAATAAGGTCGACCGAATTATTATGGGCCATAAATGCTTTGGACAAATGGCCGCCTCCGCCATTGAGACCGAGGTAGAATTTTTTACCGTTAACGGGTAGTTTTTCATTCTCCGACTTGTTTTTCCAGGTTGCAATACCATTATCGATACTGAAATTTTCTGATACCTCGTTCTTCATATAATCTTTACCGCGGATCGTTAGCCAGGTCGGAAATCCTTCTCCATCCTCTTTCCAGTGTGTAATGAGACTGTCACCTCTTCCCCGGTCATTGTATTGAAACCATGAACCATAAGTTCCATCAGCATTTTTCCATTCTTTTGAGAACCCTTTATTATTGCCAGCCATTAAAATGGTAGACGTTAACGTGTCTTGTCCAACAGCAGAAATACTATGTATGCAGAATATAGTGAACAGTTTGGCGTAATTGTGAAGAAATTTCATGTATGTAAGATAAGCAGGTTGCGGGCATAAAAAAACCGCTTGTGCGAGCGGTTAAAAAACTTTTGAGCACAAGGTTAACGCTTGTTACTTCGACGGCTTTGAATTTGCGAGCACAACGGATGGGTATGATCAGTCTTCACAAGCTTATTTGAGCCAGAGGTTAAAGTACTTGTGTACAATGGTTGGGCTAGCCTTGCTTTTTGCTAAACAGTGGTTTGACCGTGAACCATGCAAGGGCAGGAAAAAAAACCATCGGAACAGCCAGTCCGGGGAAGATTTCCGGAAATTTGATATCCAGGGGCAATGATAAGCTGATTGGAATCATTACACAGGAGAACGAGATTATTGAAAAAAGAAAATTGAATATGATCTCCCCTTTTGAAATGGACCACCTGGTCAGCAGGAAATATACAAATGAAGCAATCATACACACAAATACACTGATGCCTGTTATACTTAGCGGGTTTATTATCCTGGAAAAGTCAGCTTCAGTAGCAAAAAAATAAATGCGATAATAAATAATCCCGGCGATCGCTGCTAAAGCGGCCGCCAGGATGGCATGAAGAAAAATCTTTTTATACATGCAGTTTATTTTGTTACGGGAACAGAAATGTCGACTTTAAATTTCGCGGCACCATGGTCCGGTTCGGCGTTGTTTACGTTATAATCCATCCGGTTTATCTCAAAGCTTCCTGCAAAAGTGTTATTCTCAAAAGTAAATGGAATGGTCACCTCTTTTTGTACTCCATGCATATCGAGTGTTCCCTTGGCAACATATCCTGATGCTGTTTTGGCAATGGAAGACGATGTGAATTTAATAAGCGGAAACTTTTCTGCATCGAACCATTTCGCACTCTTGGCATGTGTATTCTTCATACCGTTGCCTGTGTTGATGGAAGCTACTTCTATTGAGGTTTCGAATTTTGAATTAGCCAGATCAGCAGGATCAAAACTGATGGTTCCTTTTAAACCTTTGAACTCGCCGGATGGATCGCCACCGTCAAATTTTACAGCATAGTTTTCGCCAATGGTCCAGTTTTGTGCAGCAATTATGGTGAATGCTGAAGTAACAATAAGTGCAAGCCCGGCTAGCGGGTAGAAAAGTTTTTTCATTGTAGTGTTTATTTCTGTTTGAACAATAGGATACTAAACTATCAAATTTCCTAAACAGATCTGGAAAAATGCGGCGAAAGGGGAAATTTTAACGTCTAACCCGACTTTTTTAGCTGTTTAAACATTGATTAGTTCGTTGGTAACCCGGCATGCTCCTCAATAAAAGAAATATCAGCTTTTAAGAAACATCAGCTAACTGTTGAGATTCGCGCTGTATCGTTTTATC
Organism: Sphingobacteriales bacterium; assembly: GCA_031372815.1. Classification (GTDB taxonomy): domain Bacteria; phylum Bacteroidota; class Bacteroidia; order Chitinophagales; family Chitinophagaceae; genus Pollutibacter. Next base: position 7,718 of record JANMMA010000334.1, on the reverse strand, counting down.
TTTAGTTGTGTATTCGAAACTGTCATCGTAGTTGGGGTTAAGTGTGCCCATCAACCTATCCCAGAATAGGAAGTACAAGCCGTAGTTACCTGTAAAGTATTTATGGTGCATATTATGCGCCACCGAGGTATTGATCCATCTGCCAATAAAATGCTTATTGAAATTTTTAGGGTATAATTCAAAGCCAAGGTGACCGTATACATTATAAATAAACTGCAGCAGCAGGAAAATTATTAATGCCGATTTATGTACCGGTAGTGTAAATGCTATTATAGGAATGATTGCAGCTTCTAAAATAGATTCCATAAAATGAAATGAGTACGACGTCCACGGCGTGGGGTTGGTGGATTTATGATGTATCAGGTGAATGTATTTGAATATAAATGGATGATGCATGAAACGGTGCATCCAGTAAAAATATGTGTCATGAATGAGGAACATCAGCGGGATACTAATGACGTAATAGAATATCCCCCGGTCATTGATGTGGGAATAAATATTGGTATGTTCTACAACGCCCCAGAGTACGATGGTGGCAATACCAGCAAAAATAATGATGGTTTGCAATGAGTAAAGGATATCCATTTTCATTTTGTCCCAACCCGGAAACTTTAGTTGAATTTTTCTGGATAAAAACTGGTTTTTCAGCAATACATAAAACACTATGTAAGCAGTACCTGCAATAAACGTATATCGGGTGATGATATTCTCAAATATTCTTATCCAAACCTGCAGAAAAGCTTCCATAATGCATAAAATTACGTATAAAATCACTTCGGGTAAAGTGGTCAATTGTCTTACTTGTTAACCAGGTTCTCTAATCGGAAACGCACCCACAATTAAAGTCATCCGGGAAACAAGAGTTGTTTAAAGAAAGGTGCGCATGTCGTTAATAAAGTTCCAGGACAATGGCAGATTTTTCAGGGACAGACAGGGTAGCATCTATGCTAATCTGCTTATTGGTCATAACATTTTTAGCCATTTTTTTGCCTTTTATCATTTCGGTAAACTTGCTGGTATTGATGGTGGCTGGCGTGGAATTCTTATTCATCACAACCATCACTGTTTTTTCTGAATTATACCTGAAATAGACATAAACGCCCTCTGAAGGCGCAAAATGCATGGTTTTACCCTCTGCGATAACCGGATTTTTTTTGCGCCAGTTCAGCAGTAGTTGCAGATAGTCCCTGGTTTGCAGTTGATCGGCTGAAAGTCCCCTGTTTTCAAAAACACTCACTGAATCGCCTTTCCATCCGCCCGGAAAATCCGTCCTTATCACGCCATGGTCACCTGGATATCCCGTATTATCCATCAATATTTCTGTACCGTAAAATAACTGGGGAATACCCCGGATGGTTAACAGGAAGGTCAGCGCCATGCGGGTTAATGCTACATCTTTATGCAATTGCGTATACAGCCTGTCCATATCGTGGTTATCACCAAATACCAGCAGATGCTTTGGATCGGCATAAATAAAATCGTTGGCTACAGCCTCATAAAGGCGGGCAAGCCCCACAGCGCCATAGGGCACTTCATTTTCATTCAAGGCCTGAACGAGGGCATTTTGTAACGGAAAATCCATCATTGTCTTCAGGCATGTCGTGTAGCCGTCACTGTTGACCTTTCCTTGTTGCCAGTAAGACGTGATCAATGGATTGACGCTCCATTCCTCACCCACCATGTTGAAAGCAGGATATTCATTCATTATACTACAGCTCCATCGCTTTAAAAACTGTTTATCTGAGTAACACCAGGTATCCTGCCTTATGCCTCCAAGCTGAAGAGTTTCAATCCACCAGATGGAATTTTGAATCAGGTAGTTCGACATAAAAGAATTTGCTCCATTCATATCCGGCATGGACTTATCGAACCATCCGCTAGTCATCAGGTTTTTGTCGTAGGCCGATGCATAGGGATCCTGGTTGGTTGTTCTTTTATGGTTTGTTACTACGGCCGAGTCTGCAAAATTTATCCAGTCTTTATAAGGAAGGTCAGTCATCCACCAATAATTAACCCCTGAGTGGTTGATAACGCCATCATAGATAAGTTTGATGCCTTTCTGTTTCGCTTTGATTGCCAATTCTTTATAGTCATTAAGCGTCCCGAAACGCGGATCGGTTTTGTAGTGATTGGTGATCGCATAACCATGATATGAAAATTTAGTCATATCGTTTTCTACCAACGGCGTTGGCCATATGGCGGTAAAACCCATAGCAGAAATATAATCAAGATGATCTATGATCCCGCGAATATCCCCACCATGCCTTGCCCTGATCTGCTTTCTATCGATAGTTGTTTCTTTCATGCCCGGCACGATATCATTTGTGTAGTCGCCATTGGCAAACCTGTCTGGCATGATCATGTAGATCGCATCCGATGCGTCAAAACCTTTAACCAATGCGGCATCTTTCTGTCTTTCTAAAATCGGGTAAGAATAAGTCTCGATGGTCTTTCCATCTTTTTTGAAGCGTATTGAAATTTTTCCGGCTTTTGCAGAAGGGGCAATGGCAAGGTCGATGAAAAGGTAATTTTTGCTATCAGCTTTATGTATTTTTTTGATCGTCACGCCGGGATAATTAACGGTAGGGACGGTAAGGCCGATGTCTTTTCCATTAACGAGTAACTGCAGGTTCTGATTTTTCATGCCCACCCACCAGTTCAGCGGTTCAACGTGTTGGATTTGTGCAAGAGATGGGAAGGAAGCTATCAATACAAAGGCAATGGTAAAAGCGTAGTTGAGTCTTGACATAAAAAATGTATAAGCAATGATTGGATGGTTGCCGTCAGGGTAGCATTAATTTGGCTAAGATCCTTATTTGTCCAAGATGGTAAGCATCGTGCTGCAGGATACCATGCACCAATTCATAGCGGGTAAATTTACCTCCGGGCAATTAACATCTATCCATGGATCACCCTCGTAAAGGTCATCAAATAATTTTACGATACGCTCAGTTTCTTTCATAACGAAAGATTTATGAGGTTAGATAAAGATGAAAACGTTTGCCAATAAATTCGTTCCAAAAGGATTTGCGATGGTTGAGAATATTATTCGCTAATCAATTGCGAACAGGTTTGCCTCCTTTCAGAACACTCTGAATACGTTCAAGAGTTTTTCGTTCCCCACATAAAGAAAGGAATGCCTCGCGCTCAAGATCCAGCAGGTATTGTTCAGAAACCAACGTTGGTTCACTAAGGTCTCCGCCGCACATTACATACGCCAGCTTTCTTCCTACCAATGCATCATGCTCAGTTGCATATCCGCCCATTATCATGCCATTGATACCTGCGAAAAGTGCACCGAGTGCAGACCGGCCCAAAACCTTTATATCTTTTCGCATCACAGGTGTAACATAGCCACTGTCGCTCATTTCAATCACTGATCGTTTGGCTTCTGCGATACGCCTGCTTTGATTCATAACCACTTCGTCGAGTCCTTTTCTCAAAATACCCAGATCAAAAGCTTCTTTTGCTGAAGTAGCTACTTTGGCTGTTGCTATGGTCAGGAACCTGTTTTTTAGCGTGATGGTTTCAGGCTCATCTTCGTGCATTTCATCTGCCGCACGGAGTACAAATTCTTTTGTACCGCCACCGCCGGGTATTAAGCCAACCCCAAGTTCCACAAGACCGATATATGTTTCAGCAGCAGCGCATACTTTATCACTATGTAAACTCAATTCACAGGCACCGCCGAGGGCAAGTGCATGTGGTGCTACTACTACTGGCACGGAAGAAAACCTTCCACGTACCATGGTATTCTGGAACATCCGGATGGCCATATCAAGCTCATCGAATTCCTGTTCAATAGCAAGCATGAAAATCATGCCCACATTGGCACCTGCAGAGAAATTCTGTGTGTCGTTGGCAATGACAAGTCCTTTGTATTTTTCTTCTGCCAGGCTGATTGATTTCTGGATGCTTTCAAGTACTTCACCGCCAATACTGCCCATCTTGGTATACCATTCCAGTCCAATTACATCGTCTCCTAAATGATATGCATAGGCGCTGCTATTTTTCCAGATGGTTTGTCCGGCGAAATTTTTCATCACAATGAACGCCGATTCCTGTCCTTTTGCAGCCGTACTCACATAACTGCCGGTTGATGGTGAATAGCAGAGTTTTACGCCATTTTCCACTTTATAAAAACTTGAATTGCCCTTTGCGAGCATTTCGTCTACCCATGGTGCGGGTAGATAGCCTGCTTTTTTCATATTCTCCACGGTCTTGGCAACGCCTAGTACGTCCCAGCTTTCATACGCCCCGATCTCCCAGCCGAAGCCGGCCATCATGGCATCATCGACACGATATAATTCATCGGAAATTTCCGGGAAGCGGTTTGAAATATAAGAAAACAATCCATAGTGAAAATGACGATAGAATTCACCGGATTTGTCGCCACCATGGCAGAGCGCTTTTATTCTTTGCTTAAGATCATCCAGTGGTTTCGCGGCTTCTACATTCCCGAATTTTGGTTTTTTACGCGGACCATATTCCATGGTCTTGAGGTCGAGCGTGAGGATCTCACTTTCGCCGTTAGGTGATTTAACTTTCTTGAAAAATCCCTGGCCTGTTTTATCGCCAAGCCAGTTATTACTGACCATGGTTTCAAGCCATGCGGGAATTACAAAAGCATTGCGTGCCTCATCATTGGGGCAGTTATCAAATACGCCTTTGGCAACTTTCACCATGGTATCAATGCCTACAACATCTGACGTTCGAAAAGTGGCTGATTTAGGGCGGCCGATGATCGGTCCGGTAAGGGCCTCTACTTCATCGATGGACAGTTCCATTTTCTCCATCAGTTTAAAGATCGACATGATCCCATAAATACCAATTCGGTTGGCAATGAATGCGGGGGTATCCTTACAAAGAACTGTTGTCTTTCCAAGATACAGATCACCGTAATGCATCAGGAAATCAACGATCTCAGGATCCGTATGCGGCGTTGGAATGATTTCGAGCAGGCGGAGATATCGTGGAGGATTGAAAAAGTGCGTACCACAAAAATGTTTTTTGAAGTCTTCACTTCGTCCTTCCGCCATCATATGTATGGGGATGCCTGACGTATTGGAAGTAATGAGTGTACCGGGTTTGCGATATTTCTCTACCTGTTCAAAAACGAGCTGTTTTATGTCGAGTCTTTCCACCACCACTTCAATGATCCAGTCATAGGAAGCAATATCCTTCATATTATCATCAAAATTCCCGGTACTGATCCGCTTGGGAACATCTTTAGTATAGATGGGGGATGGGTTAGATTTCAGGGCAGATTGTAATGCGTCGTTAACTAATTTATTACGGCTCTTTGCGTCTTTACTTTCTTTGGCGTCATTGGGAACGATATCCAGCAACAAGACCTGTAAACCGATGCCTGCAAAATGACAGGCTATACGTGAACCCATAACCCCCGACCCTAAAACGGCGACCTTTCTGATTGTCCTTTTCATAACCGCAACAAATTAGTTAGTTAAACAACTAAGATAGGAGAAAAAACTGTTTTCCGTACCGGAAAGCAGTTTTTTCTCCTAATGCGGTAATGTGGTTAATGCGGTAGTGTGGTGAATGGGTGAGCCTACAGGCTTTAGCTAAGAGGGCACCGGGGAATATTCATGCTTTGCCGCATGTTTTTCGTTCCTGATCACCAGGTATCCTGAATAAATGAGCAGGATGCCCAGCAGTTCAGTGACGTATAAGACTTCTACATATCCGAATTTGGTAAATGAACCGCCGATTCCGGGAAGGAGTCCGCCAAGCGCAATCAATATATTGCCGAGGTATCGGCTGTAAATATTGTTGCGAAAATATTTGATAGCCGAAAGAAACGCACCTCCTACCAGAAATAGAAATGCATAAATATTAATGAAGGGAGTAATGTATCGGATGAATTGCCATTCAATGATCTTTCCCGTCATCCTGTTATTGATAATACCTTCCGGGTGTACGGGTGAGAGAATCACAAGAACTGACGTTACCACCACCACGAAGACGAGGATAGCGGTAAGTATATCAGCGGTTTTTCTTTTTAAGAAGAGGTATACTGTGCCTTGTGCCAAAGGCGCTCCTCCAAGCAAAGCACCGAGTATATACCAGGCTTTGAAATTGGAAACGGAAAATCCAAACAGCGTATTAATACTTTCTGTTACGGTTCCTGCACCATAAAAGAATACCCCAAGCATCCACCAAAAGATATGCTTTGCCTCAGGTTTAGATGCCCAGTGCTGGTACAATACATAGAAAAAGTAACCACAGAAAAGAGTAGTTATGATAGGAATATAATGCACGAATGACATGCAGCAAAATTCATCAATTGACTTGTATGAATTATCATGGATTTGTAAAAAGATGATGTCCTTCCCCCGCCACTGCGCGTTCTCCGTGCCACTCCGGGTCTCACCGCGCCACAGCGTGCTACTTTGAGCCACTGCGTACTAACTTGTGCCACTGCGTTTTCTTCATGCCACTGCATTATTCCAAAAAAAAGGCTGACGTTAAAAACGCCAGCCTGTGATTAAGATAGATTATTTATCAGAGTTTCCTTCTGTAGGAATGCATCATGTCGATCTTACCATCCTTATTGAATCTCCAGTTTTCCTGTAAATCAGATGAGTCGGTTTTGTTTTTTGACGTCATATACTCCGTACCATAGATGATCACCCAACTTTCGTTCAGGTCTGTTGCTTTTAACGGGGTGATGGCCACAATTTTGCTTTTTACCGTACTGTACTTTGCGCGTTCTACTTTCGTGAGTTTCATAAGGCTGTCTTTTGTGCCATGATATCTCCATCCATCAGCCATCATCATGGTAACGGTATCTGCAAACATATCTAAACCTTTTTCCAGGGTGTTGTCATCGTACTGCTTCCAGAGTTCCACCACTTTGTCTGCCTGGCTATAATCGCCTATCTCAAAGGCAGAAGAATATGATGATTTGACGGCATATTCATGGGGGGCTGCTGCAGGAGTTGCTTCAGTACCGGCGGCCACTGTTGCGGGTTCTGTGGCAGTTTCTGTTTTACTTTCATTGCATGCAATGGCGGATAACAGCAATGCTGTTACTAGCAGTGTCTTGGTCATAATGTAATTGTTTAAGATTGGTGAAGTCATTAAGGTAAGATATTTAAACAAGAAATGGGCGGCCATTTCAGTTTAACTGACCCCGGCTCCTGGATTGATGGTTTCTTCAGGGTTTATAAAATGGAGTTTACCGTCTGCAGCTTCGGCCATCAGGATCATTCCTTTGGACTCAATCCCACGCATTTTTCTCGGTGCCAGGTTCACTACCACGACCACCTGCTTTCCAACAATATCTTCCGGTTTATAATGCATTGCAATGCCCGACACAACGGTGCGCTTTTCAGCACCAAGGTCCACTTCAAGCTTCAGTAGTTTGTCGGCCTTTTCAACTTTCTCGGCACTAACGATAGTGCCTACCCTAAGATCGAGTTTTGAAAAATCGTCATAAACGATCTCGGGCTTTTGGGGACTAGCGGATTCTCCTTTGGAGATTGCGAATTGCGGATTGGCGCTTTCAGCGATTACGGATTGCGGATTACGGATTACGGATTGGCCTTCGGCCATTGGCGAATTGGCGGATTGGGCTCCTTCGGAGATTACGGATTGCGGATTGGCGCTTTCAGCGATTGCGGATTGCGGATTACGGATTACGGATTGGCCTTCGGCCATTGGCGAATTGGCGGATTGGGCTCCTTCGGAGATTACGG
>JANMMA010000303.1:0-1774 GCA_031372815.1 Sphingobacteriales bacterium | reverse complement strand
TAGGCATTCCACCCATTCCTCCGGGCGCACCCATTCCCATACCACTATAACCAATGATTTCCCGGTAGTCGACCGGGCTTAAGAAAATGCCTGTAACCAACACCGGATTGCGATCATTCAGCCATCTTGCCATAGATAAAGCACCTTCAGCAAAATGTTGACCGTCGAAAGCAATGATGATTTTCAGCATAACTTTTATTTATTGATGTTTAGGTTGAAGGCTGTATAATAATTCTTTCAGTTTTTGTATTAGTTGCTTTTCTTTTTTGTTGGTATGATGATAGGACTCTGCCAGCCGGTCGGCCAATACAACACAAATGTCTTTTAGGTCATGATCCATTTTATTTCTGTTCTCGTCAATAAAATCCGCAAAAGAATTAAAAGCATCTTCTGTGGTCATACCCTGTTCTTCTGCTACTTCAAATTCGAATTCAGCGTACCAGGCGTCATTAGTTCCGTACTCATCTGTGTGCGTTTCACGCTGTGTTAGCCTGGTTTGAATAAGGTCATGTAAGGCTTCTTTTTCTTTTATAGTGATCACTCCATCCACTTCTGCAACGGCATAGAGCAATTTACCTGTTTCTGCATAAAAATCACGGATATCCATACTGCTTATTTACCCGGTAAAGCAACGCCAATGAAGCGGTAAAAAGAATGAGTTACATCATACCACAGGTTTGTTTTTCATTCCTGGCCATATCATGGGCACCTGTTCACGATATCGTATGTACTGGTCCCCAAAAATAGCCATCAGTTTTTTTTCTTCCAGTCCAATCCCGATCAGGGTATATATGGTAATCACCAGGTTAGCCACGAATAGTGACCATACCGGGTGATACACGAGCATTCCCCAGATAAAGATAAAGGTACTCAGGTAGAGAGGGTGCCTAACAAGCCGGTGTATTCCGTTAATGACCAGAACCGGAGTTCCCCCTTCATATACCAGGTCTTTGAATCCTGCACTGGATAAAAAATATTTTCTCAGGCAGATAGCAATGCCTGCCAGGCCTGCGATTACCATGACGATTCCAACAGGATACTGAAGCCAGAACGGTTGCCAGATCCAGTTTGTTAATATTCCGATTTGCCATTTCACGAGAAATACCAGCAGGACACCAGCGGTGAGTAAATAAAAGCTGCGATAAAACCGGAAAGCATCGCCCAGCCTGTCTCGAAAAAACTGTTTGACCTTTGTATTGGCCAGCATGCTATGAAGGATACAGTAACCTGCCCAGGCGAGGGCCAATACTATATGGGAAGTGAACATTTGCAAAAGGTTATTCGTTAATATCGGTTGTTGGTTGACTTTTGTTGCGCTGAAAGCAGCCTTCACGAGTAAAAACCAATTACCTTTGAAATTCCTGAAATTTTCGTTATGACGTGGTTATTATTTGTTCTGGTCTTTCTCGCCACTTTTCTTATTATGGAAGGTGTGACCTGGTGTACGCATAAATGGGTGATGCACGGTTTTCTCTGGTATCTCCATAAAGACCATCACCAGGTAGAGCCCGGTTTCTTTGAAAAAAATGATGCTTTCTTCGTGATCTTTGCTATACCCAGTATGTTGTGTATCGCTTATGGCAGTATAGATCATGTTTGGTGGCTTCAGGCTATTGGTTTTGGTGTAATGGCGTATGGATTCGCTTACTTCATGATACATGACGTTATTATTCACCAGCGATTCAAATGGTTTTCACGAAGCCGCAATACATATGTCAGGGCCATTCGCTGGGCCCACAAAATGCACCACAAACACCTGACTAAAGAACAGGGT
>JANMMA010000274.1:0-6865 GCA_031372815.1 Sphingobacteriales bacterium | reverse complement strand
ATAGAGTTGGAGGATTCGGTGAAAGCAGCAGATCATCCTTACAAAGGCTTCACCGGAAAAGGGTTTATCGAAATATCCACAACGGTCAATACACATATAGAAATACCGTTAACCATTGATGAGGACGGACTTTATGCTATTGATATCAGGTACGCAAATGGTAACGGTCCAACCAATACCGAAAACAAATGTGCCATCAGAACGGTAAATATCGACAGCGCCAAAACCCGAGTGCTTGTTTTTCCTCAACGTGGTAAAGAGGAATGGAGCAACTGGGGTTATTCAAACGCTATGCAAGTATCGTTGACCAAAGGATCCCATCTGCTCACTATCAGCCTTGAAGACGCTAATGCCAACATGAATGAGCTGATCAACCAGGCTATGCTCGATCATATCAGGATCACCAAAATAAAGTAGTTACTGTTTATGCCCCACTTCCACAAATAGTCCTGACGTATATTTGAACTTTCAAAGAAACATATGAAGAGGTTCCTGATTATTTCCCTGCTGTTGTTCTCTGTCTCGGCATTCTCACAGAAAACAACGGATATAGAAAAAAAGATAGTTGCATATATAGACAAACACCTGCCGGATGCAATGAATTTGTTGAAGGAGACGGTTAACATCAATAGTGGTACACTGAATATCGAAGGCGTCAGGAAAGTGGGGGAGATCTATAAAAAAGAATTGGAAAAAGCCGGCTTTACCTGCACATGGATAAGCATGCCTGATTCCCTGAAACGCGCGGGCCATCTTGTGGCAACAAGGAAGGGCAAGAAAGGAAAGAAACTTTTTATTATAGGGCACCTTGATACGGTATTTGAACCTGACATGCCTTTCGGTCCATTTACCATGCTTAATGATTCAACGGTCACCGGCCAGGGGGTTAATGATATGAAGGGTGGAGACGTTGTAGCCATAATGGCGTTGCAGGCCCTGAACCAATTCAAACTTCTTGATGATACGAATATCACGGTCTACTTTACCGGCGACGAAGAGCGCGGCGGAACACCTACTTCTGTAAGTCGGGGCGACTTTATCGAGCGGGCAAAACAGTGCGACATTGCCCTTGGATTTGAAGGCGCCACTGGAACCAATATCATTGCCACCGCTAGAAGAGGTGCCAGCAATTGGCTGTTGGAAGTTGAAGGCAAGCAGGCCCATTCTTCACAGGTTTTTAAAGATGATCCTGGTTACGGCGCCATATATGAATCAGCAAGAATCATCAATGAATTTAGGACCACATTAAGCACTCAACAATACCTTACTTTTAGTCCGGGTCTGATCATTGGCGGATCTGAAGTTAACTATACCGAAAAGAAAGCCACCGGTACCGTTATCGGTAAAGACAATATCATTTCACCCGTTACTAAAGTTCACGGTGACCTGCGATTTCTGACTGCGGAACAAAAAGAAAATGCAAGGAAGACAATGCGTGAAATAGTGGCTAAAAATTTACCCGGTACAAAAGCCTCCATAACATTCTACGACGGTATTCCTTCTATGGCACCAACAGAGGGAAACAATAGAGTTCTTGAAGTGATCAGCCAGGTGTCAAAAGACCTTGGCATGGGACCGGTAGTAGCTGGAGATCCCGGCTTAAGGGGTGCAGGAGACATTTCCTATGTTGCTGAATTTCTTGATTGTGTTGACGGACTTGGAGTAATGGGCGAAGGCGCACACGCGCCCGGTGAAATACTGGAGCTGCAAAGCTTTCCATTTTTCATTAAACGATCTGCGGTGCTGATTCATAGATTGACACAGGTCAAATAAGGTCTGGTAAACTATTTTATCTTATCAAACTTTACATGCTCCACCCTTCCCGAGTTAACTTCAAATCCTGTTATTGTTCCTTTTTTATCCCTCAGCATCACCAGGTGATTCATCCACCAGAAATTGGTATTTAAATGATCACTGCCAGTTAACTTCAGACTGGAATCATCGTATTTAATGTTGCCCAGATAGAGTTCATGGTTCTTCAGGAAGATGGTGTAATGGACTTCCAGTTCCGGGCAATAGTAGGTGCCGGTATATTTATTTAATACATCATCAGTTTTTTGTACATCCCTGTATTTTACTAAATGAAAAGTCTCCTGGGGTGTAATTAAATCTACGACCGTGTCTTTCCCGGCGATACTCAACAGGTATTTATTTTCCGGTTGTGTAGGACTGGAATAGCTGCCATCGGATTCTTTACAAAGTAGTTTATAAGTGTTGTTGGATTTATACATCAGCATACCCTGCTTAAGTTCTATACCAGCCGTATTTCCATTATAGCTGATATAGTTGCCGAGATGTTTTTTAACGGAATTACTATCTTTTACAACCGCCCTCGAACTGTCGATTTTTGGCTGTTCTTTGTTCACGGAAAGGTCTTTGAGAAAAATATCGGTTACTGCAGAAAGCCTGTTTGTCGGGAAATCTCCCAGGTTGGAAAAGACAATGAATCCCATTTTATCATCCGGGAAAACAGAAATATAAGTGCGATAACCAGCATCAGCGCCACCATGCGAAAATTGCCGCCTCCCTTTATACAATTCACTAATTATTCCCAGTGCATAATTTATTTCATACCCATTATTAAGCTTCCCCCTTTGCGTTAACTGCTCAATATCTTTTGGATCACCTATGGAGTACTTATAAAAATTCATGGCCCATTTACTCAAATCATTCATGTTGGTAAACAGGCTGGTGGCGCCTGCATTAGAATAACTCAATACACTATTCGAAAACTGTAAAAATCCTTTGCGCTGATATGAATAGGCGCGGTTTTTTTCAATTTCAGTATAGTCATCATGAAAGTGCGTACTGTTCATTCCGAGTGGCTTGAAGATCGCCGAATCAGTAAACTGTCTTATTGTTTTACCGGACACCGATTTAACAATCTCCGCAAGCATTGTGAATCCACTGTTACAATAATTATACTTTTCACCCGGCGGTGAATTCAATGCCTGCTGTCTGGAAAGTAGTTTAATGATTTGGTCCTGTGTAATCACATCATCAAGCCGCGTTCCCGACATAGCCAGCAATTGCCACTGGTCCCTGATACCTGATGTGTGATTAAGCAATTGACGTATTGTGATCTTTGCTTTTAGATCTGGAAACCAATTGAGATATTTACGAACATCATCATCAAGATTCAACTTGCCAGCCTTTGCCAGCAATACGATTGCATAAGCTGTAAACTGTTTCGATATGGAAGCCATATGAAATATGGTTTCCGGCGAATTCGGAATGCCATATTCAAGATTTGCCATGCCATAGCCTTTTACATAAATCAGTGAGTCGTTCCTGGTTACACCAATTACTGCTCCCGGTGATTGTGGGCTATTCCATAAGCTGAAAACTCCGTCGATTTTCTTTGCGATCGAATCAGAAACGGTTTGAGCACCCGCCTGTAAAAAACCGGATACCATCAGACACATTAAAAATAATCTGATCATATAATTTTGATTTTAATACTGCACCGCGGGCACACTAACCAATCCACCAAAAAACAAAGCATTCAAAAACAGTTTATTGGTACCGTACCATATACCGCGGAAGTTTGGATCATCGGCAAACATGATCACCCTTCCACTTCCTTCATTGCCTATAATAATAGACGCTGATTTTTTAATCTTGTCGAGCGACAATGGATGAAGATATCCTCCTACCAATGGATTTTCAGTATACTTAGCAACTGTCCCATAAGGATTTATACTTGGCAGCAAGTATGTCTGGCTGTTCTTATATACGGAAATCCTGCGCTGGCCAATGCCAAAACCAATTGGATTGGTCGTATCAAGGTCTACCTGGAAGATCGATCCGCCCAATGCCTTTGCACCTTCAAGCTCAATCGCATCATCATAATCTGTGCGGATGGTAGTCTTTGGTGTATCGATAGTCAGCAGTTTTTCCTTGGTAAATCCCTGCTTAATGGCCCAGTCAGAAGCACTTTTTATGGTGATCAGCGTGCCACCATTTTGTACCCATGGCTTCAACTTATCAGCCACAGTTTTATCATAATTTCCGGAAACCAATATGATTGTATTGTACCGGTCCAGATTGGCACGGCCTATATTCATGACATCCATTTTAGTTATCGGCATCGAAAGCCTTTGGTCAAGTAAATGCCAGACTTCTCCCGCCTCAGTTGATGTAACACCAGCACCGATCAGCATCATCACCTTGGGGGTTTGGACCGTCCTCAGATAATTGCTGCCCATATCTATACCAGCGATACTCAGACCAGTTTCCAGGGAATATATTTCTATACCTGTCTGGCTACTTGCATTTTGCACAACACTAAAAACAGAGTCCCCGGAAATACGTTGAAGGTTTACAGGAATGGAAATCGATCCATAGCCAAATAATTTCGGTTTGCCATTAATGTTAGCAGTAAAAGTTCGCATAGCGGTTTGTACCATTACGCCGCCCTGCTGCAAAATATGTATCGCCTTATGCGCATTGTAATCCCTAAGTTCAAAGACGTATGCATAACTACTTTTCGTTGGGGCCTTTGAGGTATTTGCCGGGACTGCTGATAATCTTGCACCTTTAGCCAGTGGTGATTTGAGTTCACCATACAGAAGTCCGAAAGCCTGTATGACCGACCATGTAGATGCATCATAAAAAAGACTATCAGTATACGTAATGCCCTTTTCAAATAATGACCGCACCATGATATAGTTGATCTGGTCCGTGGGTACAACATATGTCTGATCCTTTTCAAAAATTTTTCCTCCAACGGTTACATTACTGTTATTCTGGTAAACCTCCACTTCATGCATCAGTAGTTTTTCAATAAATGCATTGGTGCGGGTTGCGTCTGTAGGATCCCCGAAAACATATCCGCGTACGGCCGATTTTTTTGCGGTTTCAGCAGCATTGGTATAGAAGTCTTTTCTGAGCTTATACAGGTTAGCGCGCTCTGCCAACGAAGCCCTAATGGTCGTAAGCGAAGCAGTAAACTGGTTCCTTATGGTAAAAGCAAAGGTTATCGGAATGGTTGTGGTTTCCTGAACATGACCCCTTGAACTACCCTGTTCAAAAAGGAAACCTGCACCACCATAAAAATTTACATAACTCGAGCCATATCCCGGATAGAGTTTATCAAAAGCTTCCTTAGTGAAATACATCGACCCGATTCCACTCATGGCTTTGGCAAAATATTCGCCATATTTTGGATAGATATTATCGTAGAGATAATTGGGGACGATGGGGTTGTTACTGCTGTATTTGCCCGGATCAAAATAGAAAGTGGATGAGCTTCCCATTTCATGGTGATCGGTCTGCACATATGGCCTCCAGTAATGGAAAAATTTAATCCTGTTCCTGGTCTCAGGATGCGTGCCAAGAAACCAGTCGCGGTTAAGGTCGAACCAATAATGATTACCCCTTCCACCTGGCCAGACTTCCGTGTGTTCCCTGTCCAGCGGATCACCAACCGGAGGATCGGCCTTATGCATGTTCGCCCAATGCGAATGCCTGTCCCGACCATCCGGATTGATCACGGGATCCATCAAAATAACCATCTGTTCCAGCCATTTTAATGTCTCCGGATCTTCCGAAGCAGTAAGATAATAAGCCGTAAGCATGGCAGCCTCACTGCTGGAAGGTTCGTTACCGTGAACATTATATCCGAGGTGAATCACCAGCGGTACATTGGGATCGCCTCCCGTAGTTTGCGCTTTAAGGTGCGCCTGACGAATGTCCTCTATTTTATTATGGTTGGATGGGCTGGTAAATATTGCCGCGATCTGTTCCCGCTGCTCATAAGTTTCTCCCGTGGTTTGAACTTTTACCCGGTCCGACAGCCTGTCAAGCTCCCTGAAATATTCCACCAGCTTCTCGTGGCGGGTATGCTGATCGCCAATTTTATAGCCCAAAAATGCTTCCGGGCTGGGTATCGCCTTATTCATTTTGCTGTCGTCAATATGAAAATAGGCCGACTGGCCAAATCCATTAAAGCAGATAAAAAGCAATAAACAGCAGAGTAAATTCTTATTCATATGTGTTCGGTATACTGTAAATATATTGATTAGGGGCACCTAAAATACAGATCAAACGAACCACATTAATTATTCTACAAATAACTCAGCCACCATTTTTCCTTATGGCTTGTTTTATATCCATCGTACCATTTGCACAATGGATATAAGATTAGTATAACGGATATCCATACCAGGTACACGGTGCCTAGCGAAAATTGCGGATGGAAATATTTCATCCCGTTCCGTATTATCGTATTGTGCCAATCCTGCCCGGTGAAAATCATTGCGACCGTTACCAGTGCATGGATCAGGAAAATATGCAGAATATAAAAAAACATCGGTACCCGTCCGAAATGTAAAAGTGGTTTGGCCCATGTACCTAAGGGTCTTTCCATTAAAGAAAGAAATACCAGGGCCGGACCCAGCGTCATTAAAGAATATAAAAGGGAAGGAGGATATTTTGTGGTATTGATAAATGACATCAGGCTAAAGGATGTACTCGATTGCATCGACCATTTCGAAAAATCACCATAAATATTTGTCGCCCTGATTAAAATAAACAATGCTATCGCTGCGACCCCTATAATCAGCAGATATTTCTTTCTTTTAGCCTGATCAACTTCTTTTCTGTATAAACCACCTGTCACGTATCCAAGAGCCATGATGCCAATCCATGGCAATACGGGATATTGCGCGTTTATATTCGGGTGTCCAAAATCAAACCGCTTCGAGACGTGCATCACGGCCCAGGCAAATGCCTTCGGACTGTTTCCTTCTATTGAAATGCTATCAAGCAAATTATGACCGAAGAAAATAAGCAAACCTATTGCAAGTACTAATTTTTGCGGAAGGTGAATAAGCGCGGCCAGGGCGATCATTGATATGCCCAG
>JANMMA010000235.1:0-12051 GCA_031372815.1 Sphingobacteriales bacterium | reverse complement strand
GCAGCAGACAATCCTATGCGGTTAACATTGGCCGTTATGCCCATTCGATATGAATACTGATCCGCCACACTGGTTTCCACTAAACCGCTTCTCAGCTGAACTGTTGTCGGTGTTCGTCCACTTAACACTGATACGCCATTCTGTTCCCTGGGGTTAATCATATAATAGAAGTTACCAAACGCGCTAAAGGTCTTGTTGAAAAAATAATAGGCGTTCAGTTCAGTGATGATACCGGTACCGCCATCTCCCAATTGAATAGAAGGATTTACGGGAGCCAGCACCCTGGTACTGTCGTTCCGATAGAAATAATCTTGATAATCATATGCACCTGTAGGAAGTTTAAGTCCCAAGCCGAGCTGCATATTCCATTTCTGCGTTGGTTGAGGAGTCCTGATCCATTTGTATACTACCAGCCGTATATCACCCAGTCCAAATGAATTTGTTGTATGTCGGGTAGTGTTCGCCCCGCCATGTTCGAGGGAAGCTTCACGGCTGTTTGAAGTGATGGGTATACTTAGGTTGAGAGACCATCCTTTGTCCAGTATTCTGGCAATACCAATGTCAGTACTGTAGGAGTGTACTATGGCCTGGTTCGCCGGGACGGTCTCAAGACTTTTTTTGCCACGGAAATCCATATATGACTTAAAGTACCGGTTATTGATGTTCAATTGCCATTTAGCGTCAACATACCCGTTGTCAAGCAGATTATACTGCCCAAACCCCGAAATATTCCTGACCGCAATACAGCCCTGACCAACCATATAACTATTACAAAATAAGAGAAATCCAAGGAAAAAAAGGAACTTTTTCATAAGCATGAGAGGGTGTTTCTGCGGTTGATAGATAAGACTTCCGCATTAACCTAAATTAGCCTCTTATCGCGTTTCAGCAAATACCATAAATATGGTATATGACTAGTGGATAAGGGTGATTGTTCCTTTGTAAAACTGGCTGGTTTTATCGATGAACGTGAGGGTAATGGCATACACATAGGTGCCCGCAGCGCCCCGCTTTCCGTTCACCACACCATTCCATCCATAGAGCGGATTGTTGGGCGGACTGTCCAAAACACCGAAAACTTTCTGGCCATAACGGTCGTAGATAGCCAATTCAGAGACCCTTAAAATATCCCTGCTTCCTAAAACATAAAACACGTCGTTTTTACCATCACCATTTGGCGTAAATGCATTGGGAAGGCTAACTTTTCCATTGGCATAAGTTTTTACCGTAGCCGTATCCGTTACTATGCAGGTAAATTCATTTTTAGCCGTAACAATATATTGCTGTGAATAAGTAGGTCTGGCAACGGGGTCCATGCAACTGGTGCATGTTAGACTGGAGCCCGGCGACCAGACTACCGAAGCTGCCATACCACCACTAACGGTGGCGTATAACTGCACCTGCCCATTTCTAAGAATGGTCGTATCCGCAGGATTGGCAGACACAGTGAATGGATCAATTACAGTGTCCGATAGATTGTTTCGAAAATCTGTTTCGGCGATCGAATGATCAGGATATAAACCACTACCCTTGTCGTTTACGGCGGCAAATATGATTCCTTTCAATGGTGAATTTACATATACTGTGAAAGAATCACAACCTCCTGCCCTGCCGGCGGGTGTCCTGAAACTATTATCCAACAGCACCGCAGTTCCTGTTGATGGATCACCACCGTAAAAAGAAACAGGAATATTTTTGAAAATACTATCGTACCCATTATTCATACACACCCTAAACCTCAACAGGGTTTTGTTATTGGAATAGCATTTAGTTTCCGTGATTTTTACGGTTAGGTCTGGCGGGAAAACACGGACCATGGCTTCACCCCTGATGATACAACCAAAAGCCGTTTTCATCTGAACCTTAGCGATACCACTGTCTTTCACCAGTGCTATTGGTGCAATGCAGGTAGTACAACTTAGATTGAAAGCCCCAGTTTGTGTCCAGGTAACCGACGACGGATCCGCAATCAAAGAGCCTATTGTAAATGAAACTGGCTGGTTAGCAAAAACTGTGGTATCAGCGGGGATAATTTTCACCAGTTCTGGAGTATAGGAAAAGGACGACATATTGTTCGCATAATCTATTTCCTGTATCAGCGTATCGTTCGGAAGGAGATGAGGAACTGTGCCATTGTCATTGATCACGGCGAAGATCAGTCGGGATCCATGATCTTTAAAAGTATATGTGAAACTTTCACAGGGTGCAATATTATCCGCGTCAACAACAAATACAGGAGCAATTAATTGGGCAGATGGCAATGAAGGGTCTGCGTTATATAAACTAAGTTTCAAACCCTTTCTGATACCTCCTTTTCCAAAAAGGTTACAGATGGTAAAACTTGCCCTGAGGCTGTCGCCCGGTGCACAGTCAATGGCATCAAGCTTCACCGTAAAGTCGTCCGCCACCGGCACTTTTATGCTGGCAAATGCACTGTCAATACATCCGTTCGCACTTACTGCAATCAACCTTTTTACAGCATCACCATTCCTTACGGCCACAAATAAAGGCGCACTACAATCAATGCAACTCAAGTATTGACTATTACTCCATGCATAGTTACTGATGATACCCTGCGCACCCTGCGATTGAAGGGCAAGGGTATCTCCCGGCTTTAAGATAGCCGAAGGTGGTATTATTGAAACCTTAAATTGAAATCCTGAAATTGATGTGACGTTGTTGTTGTATTCCCTTTCCACTAATGCCGTATTGGGCAATTTCCATGGTGTTGAACTGCCATTATCGTTGAACACTGCATAAACCGTATTGAGTCCGACCCTTTTTACGTCCAATATAAAACTATATACATTGCTACAACAGCTGCCCTTCAGGGAATCAGGCATCAGGAACACCGTGTCAATTCTATTGGCATTCCCCTGCCTGGGATCGGCATCATAAAAACTTATTGGTGTTCCAGATGGTATCGGACCATACCCGGAATTACAAACCTGTATGCTGAGGGTAATTTTGGTCTGTTGAAAGCATTCGGCCGCCCTTATAGTGACGTAGCCGTCTACAATAGGGTCCGCAACCGTAAAAATGAACTTCTCCGTGGTATCGCTGCAGGCACCATTTGTAGCCACCAGCCTGACCGTATAGTTGGCAGGCGCGGCAAATACATAGTTGAGGTCAAATGCACTACTGACCACCTGTTCAGCCATACCATCATCATTACCCATCAGCCACTGATATGAAGCTGCATTAACCGAACGATTAGTAAAAAAAATACTGTCAAGCAATGTCCCCGTCTTGGAAGCAATGATCCTTTTATCAGGATAGAACCTTGCCATAACGCCGCAAGTCACGATTACTTCATCCGTATATGAAGCATAACAGGCGGGGTCAGCATTACTAACGGTAAGAGATACACGATATTTGCCATTAGCAGGAAAATTATAATTCAGGGTTGGAGATGAACCCGTTAAAACCCCGTTAACCGTCCATCGGTACACCGAGCCCCCTGATACGGTACTGGTAAAATTGACCGTGGTCCCGGCTACGGGCGACCAGTCGTCCCGAGTGAATGAAGCTGCTATATTTTCGTTACATGGCTTGCTGCATTTATCCTGAACTAATAAATTTGATCTTGTGGTGGACAAATACTCGCGCATTTTTTTGGCCTGACCTTCTGTAAACATGGTTTTGCATTGTGCATAACTCATGAAGTTTTCATTCATGTCTTTCATGTCTACAGCAAAACCTGAAAGCGTATCTGTGAAGCAGCTATTTTGCGGATCAGTACAGGAACTGCCGAATACAGTGGACGGGGGTGTATCACAAACACCATCGCCATCAGTATCACAGTTGTTATTGCTACAATCACCAAGCCTGAACGTATGCAGCAGACTTAAATAATGTCCCATCTCGTGTGCCAGCAATTGTCCAAAACCCGTAATGACAATGCCATCCCCAATGGCTGTTCCATTCGATGCTGTGGCATATCCCCCTTCTTTCACTCTGGACCACTGACCACAATTGAAACCAGGATAGATCTCTTCACGCAGGGAATCAATAACCCAGATATTGCAATATTGTGTGGGATCCCAGGTAGCTAAAGTTTTGAGCCTGAGATTTTCGATATCTGCATCAGCGTCAGACAATACAGATTCAGTCCTGGTAATGCCGGTAGTTATCCCGCCGTTCGGATCTATTTGTGCAAGGCAGAAACTTATTCCGGTATTTGCACCGGGGCCTGCGGCGTAAGCGCCAGTGTGAGAAAATGCTTCATTCAGGTTGTTGAGTGCATTAATGAGTTGGGCATCAGTAATTGCAGCAGGATCTTTACCAATTACATGAAACACTACCGGAATACGCTGGCCCATAACTTGCGAACAGCATAACAAAAAGAGTACATATAGAGTCGCCCGGCAACAATACTTTAGCATCACATTTCAACTGACTGAGAACATCAAAAAAGGGTCGAAAAATACCATTTATTTATTACAAAAAGGAGGCCCAACCAACGCTTATCCAACAATGAATGACTGTCAGCTACAATAAGTATACCGAAAGCGTTGATTAATTAGTTCTTTTTTAGTGTTTTACAAGACTGGAAAGATACTCCAGCAAATCTGCCGCCTGCTGATCATTCATACTTCGATACAAACCATCTGGCATCATGGAGGTTTTCATTTGTGTGATGGAAGCAATATCATTGGTTTTTAACTGCTTTTTCATTCCCCCCGGGAGTTTCAACTCAATATCAGTTTCCGTCCGGCTGCTGATTATTCCTGAATATGCTGTCTGGTCTTTCATCAAAATATTCCATCCTTCATAACCGAAATTTATCCCGGCAGAAGGGTGCACTATAGATTCCCACAAAGCATCTTTTGATAATTTACTTCCAATCTCAGAAAGTTTAGGTCCAAAATCATATCCTTCATTATTCACCATATGACAAAGCGTACATGAGCTGAGGAAAACAGCTTTGCCTTTTATGGCATCTGCTGTTAACTTTCTCAAGTCATTGATTGCCGGGATTTTTTTAGTCGTCACAGAGGCATTGCCAGACAGGTAAGCCTGTGCTTCAGACCTTACTGATCCCCTCCAGGCCTGGCTCACACCGTCAACCACATCTACGATAAGGGGTTCCGGAACTTGCTTACGCTTCAATATCTCCAACACCCTTTCTTCACCACCCCAGCTTCTGCCAATTTTTGCTGCGGCTATTTTGCGCATTGCCATGGGATGACTTCCCGATAAAGCATAGTTCTGTAACATATCAATAGAGGTCTTGCTGCCCACTCCTGCGAGTGCGTTCAGCAAGGCAACCGACCTGGAAGTATCTTCCCCTGACAGCACACTGGCAGCCATAGGTGAACCATTCATCGACAATAATAAACCAGAAGCGTCACGGCCGATATCTTCCGTACTTTTTTGAATGGCAAGTTCGAGCAGGTTCTTATTTTCAGACCTCATTTTGTACTGGGCTACAAGATCCAGGTATTCGCGGGTACCCTTAACCGATAGTATCACGTCAGCCAGGGCTTTTCGTGCAACAGGAGATTTTTCTACTGCTTTCTGGTCGAGTGCATGTAAAACAAGTTTATTGACATCAATATGCTTTTTCTGATCCGTAATCATTTTCAGCAGGTAAGGTGATTTTGCAGTTCCTTTATGGAAATCAAAAGCACGGAAATACCTCAGCCGGTCCCTAACGGGCACGTTATTATCAGATGCAAGTTTTGCGAGGAATGGCAATGCTTTGTCTGTCCTGGCACGCCATACGATATCCCTGGAAGCCTGTTTGGCTAAAGGATCAGGAACCGAATCAAGGTAGGCCCTGAAAAAACTATCCCACTGCCGGTCCGCGCTGATGCCCAATGCTTCAAGATACCATCTGTCGACACCTGTATGTGCCAGCGCCAACGAAGTCCAAAGTTGCGGAGTACCCGTCATATTGATGTGCCTGAGCGCAATAGCCGCTTCTCTTCTCACTTGCGGGTCACGGTCATGCACAAGCGCTTTTGCAACATTAAATACATCGGCCTTCATTTGTCTTGAAGCCCTGAGGCCGAGTATCCTAATCTCAGGCATAATGTCTTTAATGGCCTGATCAATATAGGCCGATGCGGGTGCTCCCGGCATTTTAATCAGTACCCAGAAAGCCCTTGCGCGCATTCGTGAATTTTCACCCGTTCTCCAAAGTTTTTCAAGTTCAGGAACAGCAAGCCTGCCCATGTTCTGCAAGACTGTCCATGCATGATAGCGGACGGAAAGATTTGGATTTTGCAGTGCAGCAACAGCACCCACAACGGTTGAGTAGTCTTCTACAGGAATTTTATAAGGGCTGTTGGGAGGTGCAATACGATAGATCCTTCCACGTAGCTGGTCGCCGGCGGCATGCCCTCCAACGCCAGGATCATACCAGTCGGCGATGATCAGGGAACCATCAGGCGCGGTACTGAGGTCTGCCGGCCTGAACCATTTATCCCTGTTACCCTTAACTATGTTGATGGTATCGGCCGAATAACCCGCACCTTTTTTTGTGACCGGATAAGACCTTACCACATTAGGGCCTGCATCGCAATGAATGATCTGTCCCCTGAATTTTTCCGGCAACAGGCTTCCTTCATAAATAACCATACCGGTGGGGGAACCTGCTCCGGTTTGCAACATATTTGGAATCACGCCAGGATCGTTGAGGTGCCAGTGTTTATAGGGAATGGAATCTTCCTGGTTAGTGCGGGCCGACGGCCAACTGGCGCCGGTTATTTCGTCTTTGAATCCATAGTTCCCGTATTCCATCACATAGTTGATCCGTACACCACGGTTCCCGTCATCGTCATTATCCGACTGCCATAAAGTGCCGTAACTATCTACTGCTACTTCATATGGATTTCTGAAATTATGCCCCAGGCATTCTACGTTGCTGCCATCTGGATCGCAGCGAAATACCATGCCCTGCGTATATTTTTTAGGGCCGATCTCGTCACCATCCTGATCGAGGATAGTCTTGTTGTTTTTATCTTTTAACGTTTTTCCTTCGTTGCCAAAATTGAAATAGAACTTACCGTCGGGGCCAAACGTAAATGCGTGTATGCCATGATCATGCTGCTCGCCGCCTATACCCTGGAACAAGATCTCTTTACGGTCTGCCTTGTCGTCACCATTATCATCATAAAAAGACCACACATAAGGACTTTGTGAAACGATCACCCGTTTACCCAACACACAGATGCCCAAAGGCGCGTTAAGTTCGGGTCCCTGGTAAAATA
The DNA here is from genome assembly GCA_031372815.1 of Sphingobacteriales bacterium. Classification (GTDB taxonomy): domain Bacteria; phylum Bacteroidota; class Bacteroidia; order Chitinophagales; family Chitinophagaceae; genus Pollutibacter. Next base: position 4,834 of record JANMMA010000235.1, on the reverse strand, counting down.
TTTTTGCAGTATCTGCTTTGCCGTCGCCATTCCTGTCTTCCAGGATCATAATCCTGTCGCCTTCTGGGTTAGTAGGGTTACCATTGATGGCGGGGCGATAGTTGTAAGCTTCCGTTACCCATATCCTTCCTTTTTCATCTACATCAATATTGGTGGGATTACGAAGCATTGGTTCCGTTGCAACCGTCTTGATTTCCAGCCCTTCAAAAACTTCGAGTCCCAGTAAAGCATGGGGGGCCTGGTGCATTTCTTCGGCACTCAGGGTATCCGCTGATGTGATCTTATCTGTTTTAACTTCTGTTGCAGGATCAGAGCACGCTGTATATGACAAGAATGCAATCAACAATATAGAGCATCTGAAAGCATAAAAATTAAACCCGTGAAAGTATGGCATAAGGAAAAATTAATCCCCTGCATGTTACGCATTTATTTCCTTAAAACCTGCACCCATTAACACATTGCCGCACTAACACATTATCCAATTAAATACGTCAGCCCTTGGTTGACCGGACCGCCTAAGTCAGCAATGGTTTTCTTATGGCATATGATTTCAAAAAGATTCCTGACCGCTATATAGTCATCATGTATGGGGCAGGGATGCCTGGATGAACACTTAGAGAGTCCAAGTCCGCACGCTGCGAACAATTCCCTACCGTCAATGGCTTCAACGATATTGATAATGGGTTGGCGTTTTTGAGAGGGTGTAATATAAAATCCCCCGGAAGGACCTTTCACGCTGTTGATCACCCCATGCTTTACCAACACCTGTAACAATTTACCTACGGTGTGCTCGCTGGCATCAATGATGCCGGCGATCTCAATGATCCCCGACTTAATCCCCTGGTCTGTCTTTGAAGACAGGAAAATGACCGCCCTGATGGCGGTCTTACATGTATGGCTCAGCATATTTATGGGGCTGAAAATATCTCTTTTTCCATTTGTATAGCGCGGGGAAAAAGAATATTATTTTCCAGGTGAACATGAATATGAAGGTCATCTTCAAATTCATGTAACAACCTGTACAGAACACTATAGCTTCCGCAAGCGCCTTCAGGTAAAGTATAATCACTCGTTAGCTTTCTGATCTCCGCCATTTTTCCGCCCACGTCTTCATGCTCCGATTCCATCATGGCAACAGGATTCCGGACCGTACCAAACTGAGCCGGTTGCAGCGGTTGATGGTCCTGCGATGTGGAAAACAACTTCTTAATAAACGGAAACAGGATCTTCTCTTCCTTCATCATGTGCGAGGTCATTTCTTCATTGATCTCCTGCACCATTTGATAAATGCGAAGTAATTCAGGATGATTTTCACCATGGACCCTGCTGACTTTTTTTGCATAACCCAACAAATCCGGGAGGGTCTTGGAAACATACCGGTGGTGCGTGTTCACAATAAAATCACAAAGGAACTCCGGTGTCCATTCATTATAAGGCAGAGGCCGGGTAACCGGGTTCGAACTGACCATCATCAGTTCGGCTTCAATTTTTTGCAGATCAAGACCTTTCTTTTCACAAGCCTCTTTTACCGTCTGTTTTCCGCCACAGCAAAAATCCAGGCCGTATTTCTTGAAGACCTCAACTTTTCTTAAGTCCGCAGCAGCTATCTGTCCGAGGGTCTCCCCTTCTTCAACGGATGCGTAACGGACACCGAATGGAAAACTGTCTGCGGTCATTTTGTCGTTGTGCATATAATTATTTTTAGAATATGATACCACAAAGATATGCTGATTTCATCAATAAAAGTATTTAATTACTTTTATTTTTGAATGATTTTCGCCCCTTTACTACAGCACTCCACAGCCAGGTTCGAAGAAATAGAATAATTTATGGAACCTCAGTCAATTACATACTTGTCAGTGCCATGGTGACCTTTATCACAAGTACTTCGATTTCAGTCTGACGATCCTGTCAGTATATTAAACAACACATACTGGTACAAACTGATGGAAATCATTGACCCGACTGAAATTGATCACAGTGCAGGGCACCCCTCCATGCTATTTTTAGCACCTACAATCAATGTTCCTGCCATTGAATATTGCATTTGCATTCAAAACAGTACATCATGCCGAATATGGACATAACAAAACCGGTTGACCTTACCGGACACGCTGAAGGGACCGGACCAATGCGCTTTCGCAGGCCGGTGTATATGGATTTTATGCCCCCGTGCAACAGTGCCTGTCCGGCCGGGGAAAACATCCAGGCATGGATGGCTCACGCCCAGGCAGGTGATTACCAGGAAGCTTTCCAGCAACTGGTGGAAGACAATCCATTCCCAGCCATTATGGGACGTATATGTGTGAAAGCCTGCGAAACAGGTTGTAATAGAAATCATATTGACACCACAGTGAGCATACATGCAGTGGAGAGATATATAGGTGATTTGGCTATCGAAGAAGGCTGGAATATCCAACGGGAAGCAAAGCCGACGGGCAAAAAAATTATGGTGGTTGGAGCTGGTCCTGGTGGACTATCCGCAGCTTATCACCTGGCCAGAAAAGGCCATATGGTCGAAATCTTTGATGCTAATGCACAGGCAGGCGGACTGATGCGAACAGGAATCCCCTCATACAGGCTACCCCGAAATATCCTTGATGCAGAAATCAACCGCATACTGGCCATGGGCATCGCCCTTCACCTGAATAAAAAAATCACTGACCTCAAAGCAGAAAAAGAAAAAGGAAATTTTGACGCAGTATACCTCTCCACTGGTGCACAACTGATCAACATGGAACAAATCGATATTGATGCTTCTATCAATATGTATGATGCCTTTTCATTTTTAAAGGAGGCGACCGCAGAACATCAGATTCGGTTAGGCAGCACCGTTGTTATATACGGGGGTGGAAAACTGGCGATGTATATTTCAAGAATCGTAAAAAGACTAGGCGCTGAAGCCATCATATTGTTCCCGGGCGACCGAAAATTAATGCCAGCCTATGATTATGAGGCTGATGATGCATTGTCGGAAGGTGTAGAAATTCAATTTCTCCGAAGCATACAGTCGGTCGAAAACAACAGGTTCACCCTGGAAAAAATGAAAGTGGAAAAAGGCAGAGCCGTGGGTACCGGGCAACTGGAAAGCCTCAAAGCCGACACGCTGATCAATGCACTTATACAGGAAGCAGATACATCATATCTACATGGCCTTTCAGGCATCGCACTCAAAGAAGATGGTACACTGGTGATCAACGGTGAAAGGATGACGGGCGAGGAAGGCATATTTGGTGGAGGCGACATGCTTCCCGGAGAAACAAGAAGCGCAACAATTGCGATCGGGCATGGAAAAAAAGCTGCTAAGTATATAGATTCCTACATAACGGGTGAGCCATTTGTAAAACCCGCTAAACATCCCACGGCTGGTTTTCGGCGGTTGCACATGTGGTACAAAACCGAAGCACCACAACAGGAACAACCACGGCTGGTACCATGGGTAGCCATTCGAAGTTTTGATGAAGTGATCACTGGCTTTACGGCTAAAGAAGCGCGCTATGAAGCACAGCGATGCCTGAGTTGCGGTAACTGTTTTGAATGCGACGGATGCTTCGGTGCTTGTCCGGAAGAAGCCATTATTAAACTGGGTCCCGGCAAAGGTTACCGTTTCGACCTCAACCTCTGCACTGGCTGTGCCGTGTGTTACGAGCAGTGCCCTTGTCACGCTATTGAAATGATTCCTGAACCTTCCAAAGCCAATCCTGATGTCAAATAATAAAAATACTATCGCCACGCTGGATGGCAATGAAGCTGCGGCCTATATTGCCTACAGGGTAAATGAAGTCTGCGCCATCTATCCTATAACGCCCTCCTCCACGATGGCAGAACTGGCTGACGAATGGAGTGCCAAAGGCGTTAAGAATATCTGGGGAAACATACCCGATGTCATTGAAATGCAAAGTGAAGGCGGTGCTGCAGGTACCGTTCATGGCGCATTACAGACCGGGGCACTCACTACAACGTTTACCGCTTCCCAGGGCCTGATGCTCATGCTTCCCAATATGTATAAAATTGCCGGTGAACTGACACCCGCTGTTTTTCACGTTGCAGCAAGATCTTTGGCAGCACAGGGGCTATCCATATTCGGAGACCACCAGGATGTTATGGCAGCAAGGACCACAGGTTTTGCCATGCTAAGTTCGGCGAGCATCCAGGAAGCACATGATTTCGCACTTATTGCGCAAACTGCAACCTTACGGTCACGCATACCCTTCGTACACTTTTTTGACGGTTTCCGCACTTCACACGAAGTAAATAAACTTGAACTTATCAATGACGAACAGATACGTGAAATGATTCCTGACGCGCTGGTGTTTTCGCACCGCAAGCGTGCGCTTAGCCCTGACCATCCGTTCATACGAGGTACGGCCCAGAATCCTGATGTATATTTTCAGGGCCGGGAAACAGTGAATCCATTCTATGATGCCACCCCCGGTATTGTAGAAGAAGCCATGCAACAGTTCGCCGCGCTGACGGGAAGGAAATATCAATTGTTTGAATACAAAGGTGCTCCTGATGCCGACAGGGTGATCATCATAATGGGATCCGGTGGTGAAACAGTAGACGAGACTTCTGCCTATCTCAATGCAAAAGGTGAAAAAACAGGCGTCGTACTGGTTAGGCTTTATCGTCCTTTCTCGGTGGAACACCTGTTGAAATCAATACCATCATCTGTAAAATCAATAGCCGTACTTGACCGAACCAAAGAGTCTGGTGCATCAGGGGAACCTTTATACCAGGACATTCTATCTACCTTGGTGGAAGGATTGCAAAATGGCATCGTTCCCACATTGCCAAAATTAATCGGTGGGCGTTATGGGCTCTCATCTAAAGA
>JANMMA010000135.1:0-4504 GCA_031372815.1 Sphingobacteriales bacterium | reverse complement strand
TTGATCCTGGCGTTGACGGAAAAATATGCTGGTGGTGCATCCAGTCCTTCTGTTACCGCCTGGATGAATGATTGTTTATCAGGTGCGGTGAGCGCATAATTATTTTGTTTTTCGTCCCCAATTGTACTGTAGGCATTTGGCCCTATATTCTTACCGCAGGAACTACCCGGACCGTGTGCAGGGTAAACAATAATATGGTCGGCAAGTGGTTTAATCTTTGTCTGAAGTGAATGATAAAGCATCGCAGCAAGCTCTTCTGAAGTCAGGTCTCCACTGCTAAGGTCTGGTCGGCCTACATCGCCTACAAAAAGGGTATCGCCGGTAAAAATGCAATATGGTGAGCCATTTTCATCATGCAGCAGGTAACAAGTTGATTCAATGGTATGCCCGGGTGTATGGATCACTTTCAGCGTAAGCTTTCCAATTTTAAATTCCTGACCATCTGTAGCAACCATGATTTTGTAGAGCGTTTCGGTATACGGGCCGAACACGATAGGTGCACCTGTTTTCTCTGAAAGTTCCAGGTGACCGCTAACAAAATCAGCATGAAAATGCGTTTCAAATATGTATTTTATAGAGGCTCCTCTTGTCGCGGCGAGTTCAACGTAGGAATGGGTATCCCTGATTGGGTCAATAATCGCTGCTTCGCCGTTATCCTCAATATAGTAGGCTGCTTCACTTAGGCAGTTTGTATACAGTTGTTGAATAAACATGGCACAAAGATAAGAAACTTGAATTTCTGTTTTCGTCAGGGAAATGTTAGAAAACGTGTAGGTTCAACAGTAAATCTGTTGATGCTTTCGGTTATCCTAGGCCAGCAAATCAGTTACCACCTTGTTCAGGTGCTCGAGACGGTCATAATTGAGCAGGTAATAGATATACTTACCGTCGCGTTCTGTTCGAACTACTCCGGCGCGTCGAAGTATGGCCAGGTGTTGAGATACTACGGACTGCTCGAGCCTTAGCTGGATATACATATCAGTTACGGTCATCCTGCCTTTTTCATCGAGCATTTTGATGATTTGCTGGCGTAGTTTATGATTAAGCGCCCTGAGTATTAAGGAAGCTTTCTTTATAAGCAGGTAATCTATCTTCAAATTGTTTTCCTGAGACATAGATCTTAGGTAAAAAGTTGGTGAACTGAATAGGTTAAACGGTGCAAATATATTTTAGGGAAATATACTATTTTACAAATTAGCCTGAATAGCGTTAAAAATACTGTTTCTGGTTATTTAACTTGTACCGTATGGGGTGAAAAAAAATCCTTTCCATAAAACGGCTCACTGTAGGCGAGGTCAGCGAAAGCATTATTATCATAGGCTTCTGTAGCCAATATCACCTGTTCCAACAGGGAAGATTCGTGGCCGCTGACTATTGCGTTCGCCTTACTGGTCAGCGTTTCAGGCAGTTTGCCCGTAGCGTTTCCCGTAAATAATACGGTTCCAAGATCCAATAATTCATGGAAAGATGACTCGTCAATAATTTTCGGTACTGGTGGCGATACACACGATAGGTTTCGGTCATACGTAGCCGTGAAAACCTCCATTCTCCTTGCATCGATGAGCGGACAAATGAAATCGTAGACAGAAAAACGAAATGCTATGGCCATCCATTCAAGGGTCGAAAGGGTGATCAATGGTTTTTGTAAAGCAAAACAGATCCCTTTAGCGGCAGACAATCCAACCCTCAACCCTGTATAAGAACCAGGTCCGTTAACGACCGCTACCGCATCAAGTTCAGATAACTTCAGGCCTGTTTCCGACAGCATTTCACGAATGGCCGGTTGGAGGAAGGACGCATGATCTTTTTGTATGGAATTTTCTTTAACGGCAATGATATTCATATCACTTGAAATTCCCGTTATTGCTTTTCCCAATGCAGTATTAATATGTAATATCATGCTCATAATCCAACTTCCTTAAGTAATGAGGGTGCAATGAGATAACGTTCATTGTCTTTTGATAGGGTAGATAGAAGACGGCAGACTTTGTTCAGCCCGATGACCTCTCCCCAGGCAAATGGTCCCATTGGATAATTGGTACCGAGTTGCATCGCCGTATCGATTTCTTCTTTTGAACTGACACCATCACCCCAGGTGAACCATGCTTCATTGATAATCATCGATAAGACCCTGGGCATAATCATCCCCGGAATGTCAGGAAGCCATTCAACATTTTTTCTCAGGGCAGTCAGGACGACGGCTGCATTTTGCTGTATGCTCGTGTCAGCAACGCATTCCAGCGCCTGACGTTTCAATGCACCCGGCCAGGTATTCATCCTGATGACATTCAGGGGGCAATGGTGTGCTTTTAAAGTGCCAGCAACACCGGCAATAAAATAAGGTTTATCCGACTGGTTCAGCGAATTGAAAGGCTCCCACGCTTCGTCTCTCAGATCAAAAAAAGCATCTCCCGAAATTTGACAAAATTCTTTTGAAGAACCCGTATTGATGATTTCTACGAAAGCTTCCTTATCTTCAAAAAGTACTTCCCAGCCAGGTTCATCAGCAAGAATTATACACCTCATATGGCCAGTTTAGGCAAAAATAGGTTGGTAAACAGCAATTAACGCGGCAATTTTATTTATTTGGTAAATTACTTAATATGTCAAAAACGATCATTGAAACTACGCTTGCTCCAGCCCCGATCGGTCCATACAGCCAGGCGGTAAAATCTGGTCCATTCCTGTTTATATCGGGCCAGGTAGCCATCAATCCTTCCACCAATAATGTAGAAGCACAAACGATTGAAGACGAAACCGAACAGGTGATGAAAAATCTTCAGGCTATACTCACCGAAGCCGGGATGGACTTTTCACAAGTGGTGAAAACAACTATTTTCCTAAGTGATATGAATTTGTTTGCCACAGTTAATGAGATCTATGGAAAGTACCTTGCGGGCGGTTTTCCTGCCCGTGAAACAGTGGCGGTAAAAGGATTACCGAAGAACGTTAATGTGGAGATCAGCATGATCGCCATCGGTTAAACAGCAATTATACTCATGGCAGCCAGGGTAATTCAAAAAATGTGTCACTATTGAATTCAGCGTTAAACTGACCCTGCCTGGTACTCATCGTTAAATTCCATCGCTGAAGTATTAATATCTATAATATTTTTTATGATCAAAACAACATTGCTTTTTGCTTTTTTTCTTTTGACAATATGTGTTTCTGCCCAGGAAGAATGGACCATTAAGGCAGACAAGATCGACCCATCAAACTATTACGGAATAACGGTAGCCAATGGTATGTTGGGCATTGTTTCCTCTCCCGAACCGTTTAAGGTAAAAGACGTGGTGCTTGCCGGAGCTTACGACCAGTATGGCCGGGGAAGGGTGAGTAATTTCCTGCGGAGTTTCAACCTGCTGAATATGCGGTTAGACATTGACGGTAGCACTGTTGATGCCAAATCTGCCAGGAATTATAAGCAGGAACTGAACATGCGTAAAGCAGCCTTCACGGCTGGTTTCGACGTTGCGGATAAAGCCTCCATCAGTTATTCTTATTATTCACTTCGTCATTTGCCTTATACGGTGTTGATGGACGTCACCATCAAAGCAAAAAAAGATATCACGATCAACAGCGCCAGCGTTATGGAAGCGCCCGATGCCCTGCGCGATGTACAAAATTATTATAATGAGATAGACAGGCCTCACGTGGTGATCAGCCTGCTCACGTCTTCCGCAAAAAGTCCGACCGGCAAATTACTCATGTGCGCCTCCAACACTTTTTTATTTCCTGAGAAGCATGGCGAGGAACCAAGGGTGATCCATGAAATGTGGGATAACAATATGCACCTGATGAAATTTACCCGGAAGATCAAAGCGGGTGAAACCTATACATTTTCCATTGCAGGGTCTTCCATCACTTCAGCGCATCACGATGATCCATTGAATGAAGCAGAAAGGCTGACTATCTATGCAAAACTTGAGGGACACGACAGGCTGCTGCAGTTTCATGAAAAAGCCTGGGAAGAATTATGGAAATCAGACATTGTCATCGAAGGCGATCCGGATAGCCAGAAAGACGTCAGGAGCATGCTCTATCATTTATATTCATTCACCCGCGAAGGCACGGCATTATCTCCCTCACCGATGGGGTTAAGCGGACTGGGATACAATGGCCACGTTTTCTGGGATACTGAACTATGGATGTACCCGGCATTGCTTGTGATGCAACCACAAATTGCAAAGTCGCTGGTAGAATACCGGTATAAAAGACTTGACGCGGCAAAACGAAATGCATTTTCAAAAGGATTTAATGGCGCCATGTTTCCGTGGGAGAGTGCTGAATCAGGTGTTGAAGAAACGCCGGTCTGGGCCCTCAGTGGCCCCTTTGAACATCATATTACAGCCTGTGTAGCCATTGCCACATGGAATTATTACTGTGTAACGCAGGATACCGGATGGCTGCGGGAAAAAGGCTGGCCCATACTTTCTGCCACGGCCGAATTCTGGGCTTCGAGAGTGGAACGCAATGGCCCCGGAAAATACGACATAAAAAACGT
>JANMMA010000087.1:0-2072 GCA_031372815.1 Sphingobacteriales bacterium | reverse complement strand
GTGATCGAACCGCCCAGGCTGGCGTTATTCTGGGCTATGCCCATAAGCGAAAGCAAGGTGCCCACAAGCGCCATCGTCCATCGTTTCATGAAACTGTCCGCCATATATGCTGTTTGGTATTCCAACGGTTAGATGATCCGTGAATAAAAACCAAGAAACGAATGAATAGTTCATGTGTCTCACAGTTTTTTAAGCATATGGGCTGCCACAGGTAGATTTTTTTAATAGTCTTTTGTAGGCATTAGGATTGTAAACATCAGTAAGTAATTTTCACGTCAGGCGTACAGAATAAACTATCTTACTGATCATAACAATAGCAGTCGTATTAGTGATATTGCAGTCAGTTTTCTAGCGTAAAAAATTTATGAAACTTTCCATCACCAACCTCACCAAAAAATACCCAAAGGGAAAACTTGGGCTCAATGAATTTTCCTTTACGGTTGAGAATGGGATTCTCGGATTACTTGGTCCTAACGGTGCCGGCAAGTCGACCCTGATGAAAATCCTCGCAACCATCTCCAAGCCCACCACCGGAACTATTACGCTCGATGGCGTGGATATTGTTGAGCATCCAAACGAGATCCGAAAAATACTGGGTTATCTGCCCCAGGATTTTGGCGTATATCCGAACCTGAATGCTTATGAATTCCTCGAATATATTGCGGCGATGAAAGGGGTAGGCGGACCAAGGCTGCGGCCACGCATCGAACAATTACTGGAAGGCGTTAATTTGATTGAAGCTGCGAAAAAGCCCATCGGTACATATTCCGGTGGAATGAAACAACGTATAGGCATTGCGCAGGTGTTATTAAATGATCCGAAGATCCTCATCTTTGATGAGCCAACAGTGGGACTTGATCCCGAAGAGCGCGTGCGATTCCGGAACCTGATCTCCGACCTGGCGAACGACTGCATTGTAATTTTATCGTCCCATATTGTCAGCGATATTGAAACCATTGCTGATGAGGTGGCCATTATGAAATCAGGAAAACTCATCACCAAGGGTCTTCAAGCCGATGTTATCAAGCAGATCAAAGGCTCAGTCTACGAAATGGAAATGGAGGGCAGTGTGCTTGAGGCGTTTAAAAAAGATCATCTGATCATTAGTTCAATCAGGCGAAAAGACAAAGTACTGGTAAGGTATATCACAGAAAACAATCTGAATGGCTCAATGGCCTGCGAAACATCTTTGGAAGACGCTTACCTGAGCTTTACAAAATAGGCTGATGACATCACTAACTTCTATCATCAAGGCCGACTATCTGCAAAGAACACGCAGCTATGCATTCCTGGTCACACTGCTGGGCAGTGTTGCGATGTCTTACTTTTTTCTTCCCACTGCTACGGATAATTATTCCACCGTGAGGGTTGGTGAATATGTGGGAGAAAACAATTCAGCATGGGTTGGACATGTTACCGCGATCATGTCGAGCACATTTTTATGGCTGATCGGATTTTACCTGGTGAACAACGGCATAAAAAGGGATACAGATACGGGGGTTGGACAAATCATCGCCACTACATCTGTTACTAATTTCAAATATCTTTTGGCCAAAGCCTTGAGCAATTTCCTGGTGCTGCTTACTATCGTCATCATCGTTATGGCAATGGCACTCGGCCTGCTTGTATTCCGCGGAACTAACTATCCGTTTAGTTTTTCGCAGTTCTTTCTGCCATACCTGCTGGCCACTATACCCAGTGTATTTGTTGTTGGCTCACTAGCCATATTCATGGAAGTCATTTTTGGGAAATACACTACACTCCTGAATATTGCATTTTTCTTTATGTTCGGAATCACTGTCGGCAATATAAATGCCAGCCAGGCAACATCACTAAACTGGCTTGACGTGATGGGTACGAAAACCCTGACAGATGGAATCAGCAATCTTGTTAATTCAACCCATGCGGATGCTAAAAGACAAGTATCAGTAGGTTTTATTATCGGCGGAATCAGTAAAAAGAAATTCTTCCTTTTCAAAGGGTCGGAATTTAGTTCCGGGTACATATTGATGCGGGTTATGTGGATAGGAGTTGGATTTCTGTTGATTTTTATTTCTTCAAAATTGTTTCAT
>JANMMA010000036.1:0-4359 GCA_031372815.1 Sphingobacteriales bacterium | reverse complement strand
CGGATCGCGATGGGCATGTAACGCTCGACGCCTGTATCATGGATGAAAACAGCAATTGCGGATCTGTAATGGGCATCGAGAATATAAAACATCCTATTTCAGTTGCAAGAAAAGTGATGGAAAAGACACCTCATGTTATCCTTGTTGGTGAAGGTGCCTTGCAGTTTGCCCTGTCACAAGGATTCACAAAAGAAAACCTGCTCACAGAGAGTAGTGAAAAAGTTTGGAAAGAATGGTTGAAGACATCGAAGTACGAGCCTAAAATGAATATTGAAAATGATTTGATGAACAAGACTCCGGGAACTGTGCCGATGCCGGGCGGAAAGGAAAACCATGATACCATCGGGCTACTGGCTATGGATGCAAGGGGCAATATTTCCGGCGGATGTTCTACCAGCGGCATGGCTTTCAAAATGCGTGGCCGTGTTGGAGACTCCCCTGTTATTGGTGCAGGATTATTTGTAGATAATGAAGTTGGCGCGGCTACATCTACCGGTGTGGGCGAAGAAGTGATACGATGCGTTGGTTCACACCTTGTGGTGGAACTGATGCGCCAGGGATTGTCTCCCGAAGCGGCCTGCAGGAAAGCTGTTGAACGAATCGTTAAAAAGAGCGCTGAAAAATCAAAGAAAATCCAGGTCGGCTTTCTGGCGATGAATAAGAAAGGTCAATACGGTGCATTTGCACTTCAAAAAGGGTTTACCTACGCAGTAAAATCTGCCACTACGGAAACCATTATTGCCGGGAAATCATATTATCCTTAAATCATTGCATGTATATTTTAGAAGTCATCGCCTTTACCATTTCTTCCTGTATCACTGCGCAAAAAGCGGGCGCACATCGTATCGAACTATGTGACAACCCTATGGAGGGCGGCACTACACCTTCCTATGGAATGATCAGGCTGGCCAGGCAGAAGACTTCGCTACAGCTCTACCCTATCATCCGGCCCAGGGGTGGAGATTTCCTTTACACTGACGACGAATATAATATTATGATGCAGGATGTGCTGCTTTGTAAAGAAACGGGCTGTGATGGCGTAGTTATCGGTATATTGAAAAAGGACGGAACGGTGGACGGTATTAGAACAGCAAAACTGGTAAATGCGGCTTATCCTATGTCGGTCACATTCCACCGGGCCTTCGATCGTGTTCGTGATCCGCAGGAAGCACTTGAAGACATCATACAGTGCGGCTGTGAAAGAATTCTCACCAGCGGCTTACGTACAGGCGTAAACGAAGGTGCTGAGATGATGAAGTCCCTGGTTGAATTGGCTGAAGACAAAATCATCATCATGCCGGGTTCCGGACTCAGGTCAACCAACCTAAAGGCTATCGCACAAAAAACGGGTGCCGTGGAATTTCATTCTTCAGCGCGAAAAAATGTGTTAACGAAAATGCAGTATGTAAATCCTGACATGGGTGAACAGTTGCAAAGTACTGATCTCGATGAAGAAGAAGTAATGGCCATGGCCGCTATTTTGAACGGACTGCAATAATTATTGGCATGCTGAATTTATTCCGACATAAAATATTCCTTTCTATTGCCATCATTACGGTGGGCATTCTGGGCTATAGTTTTTTATTTAATGAACCACCGGTAGATTTCAATACGCAAATCAAGCCCATATTCAACAAAAAATGCATCACCTGTCACGGCGGTGTTAAGCGTAAAGCAGGTTTCAGTTTGCTATTCCGCACAGATGCACTCGCTAACAATGAATCCGGAAAACCCGCCATCATTCCAGGTGATCCTGAACACTCAGAACTGATCCGAAGAATAACGCATACAGACCCCGAAGAGCGCATGCCTTACAAATCGCACCCACTGCCAGAAGAGGAAGTGAAATTGCTAACAAAATGGATCAAACAAGGTGCAAAATGGGGTGATCACTGGGCTTATGTCCCGGTCAAAAATGAACCCATTCCATTGCCGAAAGCAAGGTTTTGGGGACTGTTGCCTGTTAAAAAAAATACATGGGCCAGAAATGATATAGATTATTTTATCCTGGATAAATTAAAAGAGAAAAACCTATCTCCTTCAACAGAAGCAGACAAGTATAGCTTACTCAGAAGGGTTAGTCTCGATCTTACCGGACTACCGGCGCCTCATTCATTAGCCGAAAAATATTTGTCTGACCCCGACAGTACAGGATACGAAGCACTTGTTGATTCCTTATTGAGTCTGCCATCATACGGAGAAAGGTGGACCGCCATGTGGCTTGATCTTGCACGCTATGCAGACACTAAAGGTTATGAAAGGGATTATGAGCGTAGCATCTGGCGTTACCGCGACTGGCTGATCACAGCTTTTAATAATGACAAACCATACGATAGTTTTCTCGTGGAACAGGTAGCCGGCGACATGCTTCCCAATGCCACAAACGATCAGATCATCGCTACTGCATTCAACAGGAACACCATGACAAACGACGAAGGTGGAACGGATAATGAAGAGTTCAGAACCTCCGCTGTAGTTGACCGCGTCAATACAACGTGGGAAGCACTGATGGGAACTACCTTCAGTTGTGTTCAATGCCATAGTCATCCATACGATCCGTTCAGGCATGAGGACTATTACCGGTTTATGGCTTTTTATAATAACACGCGCGACGAGGATAGCTATGCCGATTATCCCCTGCTGCATGAATATAAAAAAGATGATAGTCTGCGTTTTTTACAGTTAGACAAATGGCTTAAGGAAAACACCAAAAAGGAGTCGCAGGAAATAGTAATTCATTTTCTCAAAACATGGCAGCCGGCGATAAATGGACTCACTGCGGATTCTTTTGTGAACAGTGAATTATCAGACACCAAATGGCTGGTGATGCGCAAATCTTCGGGTGCCCGTTTACGTCATATAGACCTGACCGGAAAATCCAGTGTATTGTTTCGCTATAATGCCTGGCCTCCTGATGGAAAAATGGACCTTTATATTGATTCACCGGGAGGGCAAAAAATTGCCTCCTTCGGCATCCCGAAAGCACCCGACCAATGGAAACTGCACGAGGTTAATATACTTCCGGTAAACGGGATCCATGACATCTACCTTTCCTACCATTCAAACGCCCTGAAAAAAGATAAAGATGGTGTGTTGTTCGACTGGTTCTATTTCTCCCCTCCATTTCCCGGAGAAGGCAGGCCAGGATACGACAGTGCAAAATCATCTTACCAGAAATTGCTTCATTCAGGTAACGTAGTCATTACTCCGGTAATGGAAGAGAACCCGTCATATTTGAAGCGGACAACACAAGTATTCGAACGTGGAAACTGGCTCGCCAAAGCAAATAAAGTTGAGCCTGGGACACCCGCCTCACTGAGTAAGATGCCGCCCAATGCACCATCGAACAGATTAGGTTTAGCCATGTGGATCACCGACAAAAACAATCCATTGGCGTCCAGAACGATCGTTAACCGTTTATGGGAACAGTTATTTGGGCAGGGACTTGCCGAAACGCTGGAAGATCTGGGAACGCAGGGTTTGCCCCCCACACACCGTGAGTTGTTAGATCATTTGGCCTGGAAACTAATGCACGACTATAGCTGGAGCTTAAAAAAGTTATTGAAAGAAATGGTGATGTCGGCCACTTATCGCCAGTCTTCCAAAATGACGCCCGAACTACAGCAGGCTGACCGTTTTAATCGCTATTATGCAAGAGGATCACGTGTACGACTAACCGCAGAACAGATCCGTGACCAGGCACTTTCGTTCAGCGGAAAATTGTCCCCCAAAATGTACGGTCCAAGTGTAAAGCCATGGCAGCCTGCCGGCATATGGTCATCGCCTTACGGTGGCAATGAATGGATAAAGAATATTGATGACGGCCAGTACCGAAGGGCCATTTACACTTACTGGAAAAGGACCAGTCCATATCCTTCCATGCTTAATTTTGATGCTGTTGCAAGGGAAGTATGTTCTGCCAGGCGCATCCGTACAAACACGCCTTTACAGGCACTTACACTGATGAATGATTCTGTCTACATTGACCTGTCAAGGCAGTTTGCATATTCAATTTTGCTAGAGTCTTCCATAGCAAAGCAACAGATCAGCAAAGCATTTTTCATTGCTGCGGGACGCCCAATAGCGGAACATGATCTCAATACATTGCTGGGATTATACCACGAAGCATTAAAGAAATTTTCAGCAGATCCGGTACAAACTTGTGAAGTAACCGGACTGCAAGATGACCATAATAATCCTGAAACGGCTGCACTGATTGTAGTCATGCAGGTATTATTGAACCTTGATGAGGTGATCACTAAATCGTGAATAACATGGGCAGACATCATAAAATATACCAGGAAGCAAAACATTCAACACTTGAATATATAACGCGTCGGCATTTTCTTAAGGAATGTA
>JANMMA010000004.1:0-7678 GCA_031372815.1 Sphingobacteriales bacterium | reverse complement strand
ACCACGGCACAAATGGTCATGGGTGATGCACTGGCGGTTTGCCTGATGGAGCAGAAAGGGTTTACAAGCGATGACTTTGCCAAGTTCCATCCTGGTGGTGTGCTGGGAAAGAAATTGTATTTAAGGGTTTCTGACCTTTATCCGCAAAACGAAAAGCCGATGGTGGGAGAAGATGCGGGATTGAAGGATGTGATTGTGGAAATTACCGAAAAGAGGTTGGGAGTTACGGCTGTAGTGAGTAATGACGATAAGTTACTGGGTGTAATCACGGATGGTGATTTAAGAAGAATGCTGGAAAAAGGGGGCGATTATGATCGGATGATGGCTGTTTCCATCATGAGTCCGAAACCAAAGACCATTGAAGCGATGACGCTGGCGGTAGGTGCGCTGGATGTGATGCGAAAAAATAATATCACCCAATTGCTGGTAGTAGATAACAATAAGTATGTTGGCGTCATACATTTGCACGACCTTATAAAAGAAGGACTAATCTGATGAACAACAATCATTACGTAGCCATCATGGCTGGTGGTATCGGGAGCAGGTTTTGGCCGATGAGCAGAACCCACTATCCTAAACAGTTTTTGGATATACTAGGGACCGGCCGAACGCTCATACAAAATACGTATGACCGGTTCACCAGGTTCATCGCTCCTTCCAATATTTACATTGTTACGTCTGAAGAGTACAGGCATATAGTTAAAGAGCAGTTGCCTGGGCTGAATGAGGCCAATATATTATGTGAGCCATCAAGAAAAAATACTGCGCCTTGCATTGCCTATATCTCTTTTAAACTCAATGAGCTGAACCCGGAAGGGGCGTTGATTTGCGCACCTGCCGACCATTTGATCCTGGATGAAAAAGCATTCAATAAAGTGTGCCTGGAAGCATTGGATTTTGTGAGTAAACACAAAGCGCTGATCACTCTTGGCGTTAAGCCTACGAATCCGAATACTGGATATGGTTATATACAGTTCGAGCAGCAGGGAGTATCTGATAATGTGTTCAAGGTGAAAACATTTACGGAAAAGCCCAACCTTGAACTTGCGCGAACCTTTCTTGCCAGTGGCGACTTCTTATGGAATGCGGGCATTTTTGTGTGGCAGATAAAGAACATCGTAACTGCATTTGGTAAATACCTGCCTGAGATCGCTGAAGTTTTTGAGGCCGAGAAGGGCAATTTGAATTCTGCCGATGAAAAGAAAGCCATTGAACGGATCTATCCGCAGTGCACTAATATTTCGATCGACTATGGCATCATGGAAAAAGCCAGTAATGTGTACCTCATTCCATCGAGTTTTGGCTGGAGCGATTTGGGTACCTGGAACTCTGCCTATGAAAATATGGACAAAGACTATTTGGGAAATGCGGTGAGCGGTGCTAATGTAATGGTAATCGATGCGACCAGGTGTATGGTTCATTCTAAAAATGATAAGCTTTACCTCTTGCAGGGAATGGATGATTTTATAGTGGTAGATACGGATGATGTGATGATGATCTGCAAGAAAGAAAAAGAACAGGAGATCAAGGAATATGTGGCGGAAGTAAAGAGAAATCGGGGAGAGAAATATATATAAATCACTTTGCGATTTATATATTTCACTCCACGATTTAATGTGTTAATGTGGTTATTGCGATAATACGATAATGACATGTGAGAATGCAATAAAATAAGTCCCTTCCGAATTTTCGGAAGGGACCTGTTTTTGATTCAAATTTGTAAATCCATGAGGGACAGGCGCTCCAATCCGTCAATCCGCCAATCCGTCAATCCGCCAATTCGCCAATCCGCCAATCCGCCAATCCTTCATCCCGCATTCGCGGGACAGGTCGTCAATCAGTAACCGAAATCCGCATTCCTTAATTCAATGTAGATTCGAGCGTGATGTTTGCGTTGAGAAGTTTGCTGATCGGACAATTTTCTTTTGCATCCTTAGTGCATTCTTCAAACTTTTCCTTACTAATTCCGGGTACTTTGGCGTTCAGTACAAGGTGAGATTCCGTGATCGTACCATTTTCAAGAGTGATGGTGCAATCGGTATGAATTTCTTCGGGGGTAAAACCTGCTGCTCCCAGTACGAAAGACAGTTTCATGCTGAAGCATCCTGCATGTGCTGCAGCTACAAGCTCTTCGGGATTTGTACCCGGACCATTTTCAAACCTTGAATGGTAAGAATACTGCGTTTTACTGAATACACCTGATGGCACCGTCAGGTGTCCAGTGCCTTCTTTACCTGATCCATTCCAAACGGCTGTTGCTTTTCTTTTCATTGTTAACTTTTAATATTGAGAGGATAATTTCCAGAGCCCAAATTTATGGACCATTTTGATGCCAAAGCACCCAAGTTCATTAACTTGGGTTCATGCAAAGAACAAATTATGCATCCGGGGCCATATGGGAAGACATTGTGGGATACAGCAGGGCGGTACGAATAGGGAACATTATCGAAGTCACCGGAACGGTTGCGGTAGATGAAAATAGCCAGCTAGTAGGAGGCGATTCTGCCTACGAGCAAACGCGCTTTATTTTGCAAAAAATAGCTGACACGGTGGCAAGGGCCGGAGGGAGCCTTAAAGATATCATTCGCACCAGGATGTTTGTAACCGACATCGAACGGTGGGAAGAGGTTGGCAAAGCGCATGGCGAATTTTTCCATGACATCAGGCCTTGTACTACAATGGTTGAGGTGAGCCGACTGATCTCGCCTGAATACCTCGTAGAGATAGAAGCTTCAGCCGTGGTTTCAGAATAGTTCTCGGCGTATAATTAGGCTGTTTTACAGAAGGCCATTGGCGTATAAGCATAGAATTTCGATCGTTCATGTGGATTTACAGAAATCCATCAACCATATAAAAACATAGCATTTCGCTTCAGCCCGCTGTTCTGCTGAAAGCCATCTGCCAATAAATGAACTTTATGAGTCTGCTTAATCCTACGATAAAAAAACTTCAGTACAAATTACAGGAAGACGTACTAATCGTTAACGCACCTGAAGAGTTCATCGGGGTGTTGAATGATTTCAAAAAAACAGCCCGTGTTTTCACCGAGGTCTCCGGTACAAAAATTTTTCTCTTCGCACTGATTTTTGTGAAGACGGAAGCTGATGTAAAAAAAACCGCTAAAAAATATATTAAACTTTTAGCGCCTGACGCTGTTTCATGGATGGCATATCCTAAAAAAACATCCAAAAAATATTCATCGGATATTACGAGAGATAGTGGATGGGAAGCGTTGGGTGAGTTGGGTTATGAAGGTGTTTCAATGGTGTCGATTGACAACGACTGGAGTGCTTTTCGATTCCGGAAGTCGGATTATATCAAAACGATGAACCGCAGGCATGAAATGACTATCAGTAAAAAAGGAAAAGAAAGGACAAAGAAGTAAAATGAAGCTGAACAGCAAACTACCGCGGGTAGGGACAAATATTTTCACCATCATGAGTGGACTGGCCGCAGAAACAAAGGCCATTAACCTCGGGCAGGGATTCCCTGATTTTCCGATGGATGCGGAGCTTCATGGACTGGTGGCAAAGGCTATGTCTGACGGACATAACCAGTATGCTCCGATGCCGGGTCTGCTGAACTTACGTCAATCTATAGCCGAAAAAGTATCGTTTTTATATAATGCTTCTGTAGACCCTGATACGGAGATCACCATTACTCCGGGTGGGACGTACGCCATATATACTGCGTTTACGGCAATACTCGAACCGGGGGATGAAGTGGTTGTATTGGAACCATGTTACGACAGCTATGTTCCGAATGTGGAGATCAATGGTGCAAAAGCTGTGTTGGTGCCACTGAAGGTTCCTGGTTATGGGATTGACTGGCCTGCAGTGAAGGCCGCTATAAATGGGAAAACGAAAGCTATAATACTTAACTCGCCGCATAATCCATCGGGCGCTGTTTTAACGGAAGAAGACATCATAGAATTGAGAAAAACAGTTGAGGGAACGAATATTTTTATTGTAAGTGACGAAGTATATGAGCACCTGATTTTCGACGGACTTCCACACCAGAGTATTTTGCGATTTCCGGATTTGCTGCAACGCAGTTTTGTATGTTTTTCTTTCGGTAAGGTTTACAACTGTACGGGTTGGAAATTGGGTTATGCTATTGCGCCTGCGGATTTGATGAAGGAATTCAGAAAAGTTCACCAGTTCAACTGTTTCAGTTGTTTTACCCCAACGCAGGTGGCCCTTGCAGGTTTTTTGAAAAATAAAGAAGCATACCTGGGTCTTAATGCTATGATGCAGGAAAGGCGTGATTATTTTATCAGGTTGATGGCTTCAACGAGGTTTTCGCTGCAGACATCGCAGGGCAGTTATTTTATCTGTGGTACTTATGAGCGTATTAGTGATGAGGGAGATAAAGAGTTTGCCATCAGGTTAACCAGGGAAGCGGGGGTGGCAACGATTCCGGTATCTGCATTTTATCAGCATGGAAAAGATGATAAGGTGCTGCGTTTTTGTTTTTCCAAGAACCATGATACGCTGGAACGGGCGGTGGAGAGGCTGAGCAGGGTTTAGCGGATTGGCGGATTGGCGAATTGGCGGAACGATTGCGTAATGTGGATTAATAGAAACGAAAAAGAGAGTTGAAATAAGAGTTTTTATGCATGGAATTTATCAACTGAAATTTGACATATTCCTTTGTCAATCAACATTTGCACTCTGTAATTCCTTTTGCAATCCGCCTTCGCTAAGAGTTCAGCGGACACAATCTGCAATGCGCAATGCGCAATCCGCAATCCGCAATCCGCAATTTGTAACAGGCCATGACTTCGTTTGAAAATTCTCCATACAAAGGAATCTATTTTATGTTGCTTGCGGCAATGGGGTTTTCCACTATGGGAGCTGCTGCCAAGTTATTAAAGGGAAGTTTCAATGCCGGGCAATTGGTGTTTTACCGAAATGCTATCGGGTTATTATTTCTATCAGTTAGCCTGTTACGCTATCTGCCAAAGCAGGAAGGAGGGAAGTTGGGATGGCTGTTTTTCCGTGGGCTGATGGGCACCACGGCATTGTATACTTTACTTTATTGTATCCTGCATATGCCGCTAGGCACGGCGATGACCTACAACCTTACCTCGTCTTTGTTTATCGCTTTATTTGGATTTTTGATTTTCAGAGAGTATCATGGAGTGCAGGTATTGATTGCCGTTATACTTGGTTTTGCAGGCATGCTGATGATTTATAAACCCGGGTTCAGTGATTCTCCCTGGTATTATCATTTTGCAGGTTTAATATCAGGGATTACTTCTGCAATAGCTTATCTGACGGTAGGAAGACTATCGGCCTATTATGACAGTAGGGTGATCGTCTTGTCGTTCCTGGTTAGTGGTGTCATCCTTCCATCCATCTCCCTTCTTCTCCATTATGTAGTTGGTTTGCCTGCAGATGGACTGCTTATCATTAATCTTCATTGGCCTCAGGGAATACAATGGCTTTACTTGCTTGTATTAGGTGTGGCGGCCTTGTTTGGTCAATATTTTGTCACGAGAGCTTATGGCACTGATAAGCCGGGCCTTGTTTCGGCTATAGGGTACAGTAATATCATATTTTCGCTGATTTTTGGATTAATGTTGGGGGATAGTTTACCTGATGTATTATCGTTGCTGGGTATTGCCGCCATAATCTTTAGTGGGATATTGATATCGATGCAAAGAAGACATGCGAAATGAATTGTATATATTGTTCGGTTATTTAGGATATTTAGTACCAACCTTCAAACGATATTACTATGGAAAAAGCATACCGGAACGTCAGCGGACTTTTCATTGTTATCCTTGCCGGTGTTTTTTGGGGGTTTCACAAACCGTATACAAGTTTATTTCCAGAGTTCAAGGGGTATGTAATGACTCATCATATCCACGGTGCATTGATGATGACGTGGATATTGATGCTTATTGTACAGCCCATTTTAATACGGACCGGCCGCGTTGAGACCCATCGGGCGATTGGAAAATTTTCATATGTATTGATTCCCTTTTTATTGTTATATATGTTTTTAATAGCAAAAGTGGGATACCATAGGGATATACTGACCACTTCTGAAATAGCACATGCTATCATGGTGCTGAATGTAAGGGGACTTTACGCTTTTGCCATCCTTTATGCACTGGCCATATACCATAGGAAGAGAACGGCTTACCATATGCGCTTTATGATTGGCACTGGCTTATTAGCCATTGGTCCGGGTTTTGGAAGGGCACTGATCAACAGTTTTGGTTATTCTCTTTGGGATGCGCTTGCCTATACGGATTATGTCGCTATTGCGATAGCAGCAATTTTGCTGGCCTATGATATTTATAAGCGTAACGCTATCTTTCCCTATACGATCGTTCTGGTGATATTAATCGCCGAAGCATTTTTGTGGTACCATCGGTTATCAGGTGCATGGCAAGGCTTTGCGGCAAAGTATGCGGCATTATTGTTTTAGCATTTTACGGGCAAATGCAATACAATCAAATGAAAACAATTTTTGTGACAGGGGCTACCGGAAATCAAGGGGGTGCAGTTGCGGCCAGTTTAATTAGTAATGGCTTCAAGATAAAAGTTTTAACGAGAAAAACTGATTCATTCAATGCACAGAAATTACAACAACTAAATGCTGAATTAGTAAAAGGAGACTTAAACGATTTGGATACATTCCGAAGTCATCTGAAAGGTGTTGATGGCATATTTAGCGTTCAAACTTTCGAAAACGGAATTGACAAGGAAATTAAACAAGGGGTGGATTTAGCAAATCTCGCTAAAGAATATGGGGTAGATCATTTTCTATATTCTTCGGTTTCAGGTGCAGACTTGAATACAGGCATTCCGCACTTTGATAGCAAATACAAAATTGAGCATCATATCAAACAATTAGGTTTGCCATATACCATTATACGACCTACTTCTCTTTTTGAAAATTTTTTAATTCCACAGATAAGGAGTCGAATACTAAAAGGCAAATTGGCATCTCCCATAAATAGAAATAAGACGCAACAGTTTATAAGTGCAGTTGACATTGGAAAAATAAGTGCCGACATTTTCATGAACAAAGACAGATATTTAGGCAAGACCATTACTATTGGTTCAGAGGAAATGGATATGCAACAAGTAGCAACGATTTTTTCGACGGTATTAAGCCGGGAAATCAGTTATCAGAAGTTTCCCATGATTATAGCAAGATTTGTGATGGGCAAGGACCTCTATAAAATGTTTACATGGATAAATGAAAATGATGCAATTTTCATTAAGGACTTAGAAATTTTTAAAAAAGAATATCCTCACCTCACGAGCTTGAAACATTGGATTGAAATGAATTTTGATAATGTTTAAAGGGTAGCCAAAGACACAACTACTCCTTTTTCGGCAATATTGAAGCGATGTATCTGGTTTGCATCAGACTGCCTCCCCTGTGGCACCATAGCTGAAGTTGTATATCCGAGTCCAAATCAAAACATCTTTGAGCATTAGATTTAGTATTATTGTTGCTTAAAGATATCCCTGTATGAAAAAGTATTTCTTAATCTTCTTTCTGCTTATTTCCATTGTTTTGGTAAAGGCACAGGTGCTTAGTCCGCGTGATCAATCTGTGGTAATTGAGGAGATACTTGCAGAGCGAGTGAATACTTTATTGCCATCGTTAATGGAACGATCGGGCATCGATATGTGGGTAATCATTTCAAGGG
>JANMMA010000471.1:0-3827 GCA_031372815.1 Sphingobacteriales bacterium | reverse complement strand
AGGAAGTGGGATAACCTGAACAATGGAATTGAATTATAACCGGCTAGTGCTGGAATAAAAAATAAATTATGCCAATAGAAATAAGGGAATTGGTCATTCGTGCTACGGTAACAGAAGAAAATGCAGGACGAGGCCTGGGACAATCGCAGGGTGAAACGGGTTCATCACCTAACCAGGAGCTCATTAACCTGTGCGTTGAAAAAGTTATTGAGATTTTAAAAGAGAAAAATGGCAGATAGAAAAAAACTCGAGAAACTGCTGATCAGATCGTTTGCCAAGCGCGACTTTTCGGGAGAGGATCCCGAAAGAAAATTTGCCGTACCCATTAACCCGGAATCGTTTAGTAAAAATTTCAAAGTCGCTGTTGATACGCAGAAAGGACATGGTAGTCCGGGTGCCGAGGTGAAATATAAATCCACTGCCCCGGAAGAACTAAAACTTGATTTCATACTTGATGGCACAAAAACGCTGGAAGGTTATGGTGGTGATAATAAGTCGATGATTAATGAACCTGTTTCGGACCAACTGAAAAAATTCCTGAAATGTGTTTATGATGTGGATGGGAAAATTCATCGGCCAAGATTTCTCATTGTATTATGGGGATCAGAGATCAATTTCCGATGTGTACTCACTAACCTTGATCTGAACTATTCACTTTTTGAGCCCGATGGTAAACCACTACGCGTAAAGATCGGCGCTACTTTCCTCAAACACAAGACCAGGGAAGAACTGGTGGCTGAAGCAAAACTCAGTTCACCGGATCTTACCCATTACAGGAAAATGAAAATGGGAGACAGGCTTGACCTGCTCTCCTATGATATTTACAACGATCCTAAATATGTTCTCCAACTCGCTAAGGTTAATAAGCAGATCAGTATCAGGAATATTGCTGCCGGCACTGAACTGTATTTTCCACCTTTTGATAAAAAAGAAGTCTGATGGGAGAATTATTTGTTCCTAATCCGTCGCGCCACGACGTGAGCAGTTTCGAGATACTGGTGGAGGGTAAATCAATCGATCCTTCTTACCAAGTCATTTCACTAAGTATAAGCCGGGAAGTTAATCGCATGCCCATAGCGAAGATTTCTATTCGAGATGGTGAAGCTGCCGAAAGGGATTTTGAGATCAGTAATACGGATGATTTTCTTCCGGGTAAAAAAATCAGGATAAAGATCGGATTTGATGGAACTAATAAACAGGCTTTTGAAGGGATCATCGTTAAGCATGCCATCAAAATAAGCGCTAACGGAGATTCCATGTTGATGGTAGAATGCTATGATACTGCAATCAGAATGACTGTGGGTAGGCATAGCCGTTACTATTCGGAGATCAGCGATAGCAGGCTTTTCGACGAGATCATCTCTCAGTATTCGGGACTAAGCAGTGATCCAGAGAGTACACGGCTTACCCATAAAGAAATCGTACAGCATCATATATCCGACTGGGATTTCATTCTGTTGCGTGCTGAGGCTAATGGAATGTTGGTTCGGGTGGAAGATTCGAAGGTCATTATTTCGAAACCTAAGACATCCATCAAGCCTGTACTACAGTTGAGTTATGGAAGCTCGATCATGGAATTTGAAGCGGAAATGGATGCACGTACTCAATGGAAAAATGTGAAGGCATCTTCGTGGGACTTCAGCACCCAGAGCCTCATGAAGGCGGAGACCTCTGAAGACTCGGACTTCAAGCAGCCTGGGAATGTATTTGGAAGCAAAATAGCGGAGGCTATCAATCTCCCGGACTATGAAATGCGGCATAGCGGCCATTTGCCGGAGCAGGAACTGCAGGATTGGGCGGATGGAATTATGATGCGCAGTAGGCTGTCAAAGATCCGCGGCCGCGCAAAGTTTACGGGGTTCGATGGCATAAGGCCGGGGGACATGGTAAAGCTGGAAGGCGTGGGTAACCGATTTATCGGAAATGCTTTTGTAACGGCAGTGAGGCAGGAAGTGGGCAATGGATCCTGGGACACGCATATACAATTTGGACTCGACCCCACACGCTATGCCTTTCTGTATAATGATATGCAGGACCAGCTTTCTGCCGGACTTGTAGGCGGTATTCATGGATTGCAAATCGGTGTTGTGGTGCAGTTGGAAAATGATCCGGATGGGGAAGACAGGATCAAGGTCAGGATACCGCTAATCGATAACCAGGGACAGGGTACCTGGATGCGTGCATCAAGCCTTGATGCAGGTTCGGACCGTGGTGCTTTTTTCAGACCCGAGATTAATGATGAAGTGATTGTGGGATTTATCAATGGTGACCCACGCCAGGGTGTAGTGTTAGGCATGTTGCACAGTAGCGCGAAGCCGGCACCCATAAGCGCCAAAGATGTGAACCATGAGAAAGGATTTACGACGAGGAGCAAGATGCACATCAGTTTTAATGATGATACGAAAACCATTTTGATAGATACTCCTGCGGGAAATAAAATTCTGATGGATGAACAGGGTATGAAGATTGAGATCAAAGATCAGAATGAAAACAAGATCACGATGGATGCCGCAGGAATTAAACTGGAAAGTGCAAAAAATATTGATATCAAAGCCGGTGTGAACCTCACCCTGGCTGCGGGTGCCTCTTTGTCGATCGGTGGTGCATCACTGGGCGTAAAAGCTGATGGAAATCTTTCCCTGGAAGGTGCCATGTCAAAAATGTCAGCCAGCGGAATTACAGAAATTAGTGGTTCAATGGTTAAAATAAATTAAACGGACAACAATGCCTCCTGCTGCACGAATAACGGATATGCATACCTGCCCAATGTTTAACGGGCCGGTGCCGCATGTTGGCGGACCAATCGTTGGTCCCTCGGTCCCTACAGTAATGATTGGCGGATTGCCCGCGGCAGTGGTGGGTGATCTACTGGTATGTGTAGGTCCGCCTGATTCAATAGTGAAAGGTTCTGCAACGGTTATCATTGGTGGAAAGCCGGCAGCGAGGGTGGGTGATCTTACAGCGCATGGCGGAGTGATCGTAATGGGCACTCCAACAGTAATAATTGGGGGATAAAGTGGCGTGATTGTAGGGCCGGGCAAAGTGGACTAACGCCGAATAGGAGTTAGATTGGAGTGATTGTAAAGGCAGTTTAATAAGGTGGATAAAACGGATATTATGAACCAGGAGTTTCTTTCATTTCTAGGCACAGGTTGGAATTTTCCACCCGAGTTCAACAATATGACAGGAACGGTTGAGATGGTCAGCAATGTGGATGATATCAACCAGAGCCTGCAGATATTATTGTCGACCACACTTGGAGAACGCGTAATGCAACCCAAATACGGATGCAATATGACAGAATATATTTTCGAGCCTTTGAGTAGCACCATGATCGGTTACCTGAAGGAAAGGGTGACCAATTCCATCATGTTTTATGAGCCAAGGATCATTGCTGAAAAAATTGACGTCACGGGAGAAGACTCAACCGATCTTTTTGAAGGGCGGTTTACGATAAGCATTGAATACAGTATACCAGGGGTTAATTCCAGGTTCAATTTTGTGTATGATTATTATCTGAATGAAGCATTAAGGCAGGTATAGCAGCAAAGAAGAATGTATGAACTTGGATTGTCAACATATCATTCATCCTTTCCAGGAAGATCCCGGCGTCAGCCAGCGGGAACGGAGCCGGAGTGTGCTTGTAAAAGATCCACCCAAAATAGATGGACGCACACTGGCAGATCTGCTGGACTATTTCGTACAGCTTGCTCCGCATGTTAATTATTATGACTCCGGTTTGAATACCAGCGACTGGCAACCCTTCTTCAAGAAAAGCAAGCCTTTTGTACTTGCCGGGATTTCTACATTTAATAGCCCTGAAAAAG
>JANMMA010000463.1:0-26779 GCA_031372815.1 Sphingobacteriales bacterium | reverse complement strand
ATGTACCTTTGCTGTTACAAAAAAAGCCGTTTCACCAAAATTCATTGTTTCACCGTCCTGCTTAAGAACCCGAAAGCCTGCTTCTGGCTCCAGGTGATGAAATATTTTTTGCGCCACATCCATTCCGGCCAGGACCCCATCTTCCTTGATTTTTAGTTGAGCAACCCCCATAGCCTGCGCAGGAATTGTACTGAGTGTGGAGTGGTCCCCGCTTCCTACATCTTCAATAATAGCGGCGGTAATAAGTTGTTCTAACTGTTGTTCGTAGAAAAGCATGTCACAAAAATAACGTAAGAGAAGAACAATGGTAAATCTGCTTGTTGTAAACAAGAATGGAAGAGAACAAATTAATAACCGGAGTGGTGAAGGTGAGCAAGAAGGCCAACCTGTAAATAATATTACCTGCCAAAACCTTGTTACTCGAAACGCATTTCCTGAACCAGCTTTTTGCCAGACCGGTATTTAATAAGAAGCGTAGTACGATAAGTTCCTTTAGAAGTAGATAAAACCCCCACACAATATTCGGCATCGTTACTATAACCGCGGTGGATCATTTTGAAGTTCCTTACGTTGTGGTTAACGAAAAAATCACGAAGAACCATCTGGGCCTGACTTTTACTATAAGAGTTAGTCTTTTCGTCAACAGTAATTTCAACAAGGTTATCGAAGTGGTGAGAAATCTTTTCCGCATCACCCGTTTTCATTGCCACCAGTATCTCATCCGTAGTAAGGTCAAATGACATGATCATCAGACCAACGGAAAGCATAAGGATGTATCGTAATAATCGGGGCATGGTGTTTTCTTACGTAGTAATCTTGCTAAAAATGTGCCAAGTTTTAACGTAGCTTTGAAACATGGATGCTAAAAGGATTATGCTCATTATTATGGATGGCTGGGGCCTCGGACAGGTAAAGTCCAGCGATGCCATCCAGCATGCAAACGTTCCCTTCGTCACCTCATTATACAATCGCTATCCGAACACTACGCTGGTCACTTATGGTGAAGCCGTTGGCCTCCCTGAAGGACAGATGGGTAACAGTGAAGTAGGTCATCTAAACCTGGGCGCAGGTAGGGTTGTTTACCAGGAATTACAGCGTATTAATGTGGCCATCCGTGAAGGTGAGTTGGTTACCAACCCTGTCTTCCAACAATCTTTGAAATATGCATTGAACAACGGAAAACCGCTTCACCTGATAGGTTTGGTAAGCGATGGAGGTGTGCATTCACACATCAATCACCTTAGAGCTATTTTGTCTGCCTGTCATCTGCTCGGACTGAAAGAGGTATATATTCATGCTTTTACTGATGGCCGGGACACTGATCCCAAAAGTGGTTACAAATATTTGCAAGAATTGGAAGAACACATTACCCGGACCACCGGCACAATTGCGTCTGTTACTGGCCGTTACTATGCAATGGACCGCGATAAACGATGGGAAAGGGTTAAGCTGGCATACGACGCCATGGTGCATGGTGCAGGAACGCTATCCGACAATATTCTTCAATCTGTGGAAGATTCATACGCCAATAAAGTCACTGATGAGTTCATCAAACCGATCATCAAAAAAGGTGTTGATGGCGGCCCGATTGCCTGCATCAAGGATGGGGACGCGGTGCTTTGTTTCAATTTCAGGACTGACCGCTGCAGGGAAATTACCACTGTTCTAACGCAGCAGGATATGCCGGAGTTTGACATGAAAAAACTAACCCTGCACTTTACCACCATGACCGACTATGATAAAACATATAAAGGAATAAGCGTGGTTTTCGAGACAGATAACCTGAATAATACGTTAGGTGAGATTCTTGAAAAGAATGGCCGGAAGCAGATCAGGATCGCAGAAACGGAAAAATACCCACACGTTACCTTTTTCTTTAACGGCGGCCGTGAAGTTCCCTTTATAGGTGAAAGCAGGATTATGATTTCTTCGCCGAAAGTGGCTACTTACGACCTTCAGCCAGAAATGAGTGCAGTCAGCGTTACGGAAGCCATTCTTCCAGAGATCGCCAAACAAGAGACTGGTTTTATATGCCTCAATTTCGCAAACGCGGATATGGTAGGTCATACAGGGGTGTGGAACGCGGTGATCAGAGCGGTAGAAACAGTAGATGCATGCGTTCAGCGAATTGTCACCACTGCCCTGGAAAATGGGTACACCATTTTCCTGACTGCGGATCACGGCAATGCTGATTACATGATCAATGAAGACGGCAGCCCTAATACTGCACATACCATGAACCCGGTTCCATTTTTTATCATAGACAATCAATGGAAGGGCACGCTTAAAACTGGAAAACTGGGCGACCTTGCGCCAACCATGCTAACTATGCTGGGAATCGAGATACCAAAAGAAATGACAGGTAATATTCTGATCAGTTGATGAAGGGATATCGTAACTATATTTTGATCGCCGTATTACTCGCACTGTCGGCATTGCCATTTATTGTCCCGATGTCATTGTTCGTTGGCCAGCAATTAACCATGCACATCATGAAAGAAAGGCTGGAAGTAGCGTCCCTTCATACCGTTCGCATGGCAAAAAATGACATCAGATGGGTAACGAAAAACACTGAGTGTATTATCGAGGGCAGGATGTTCGATGTAAAAAGCAGTACCGAAAGCGACGGGCAGGTGATACTGAGCGGGCTTTATGATGATGACGAAACGCAAATCGTTCGTCTGTTGGAATCATCGAACGAAAGCGGAAAAAACAATATTCCCATTCAACTTATTTACGGCTATACGCACCTGATAGCTGTCGAGAATATCCAACCTCAGGTGACTTTTTTAAACAACAAGCAGAACAGCGACTGGAAAACAGACCACGAAACTTGCATGCTGTCCACATTTAACGTTGTCCTCTCCCCTCCTCCCGATCTTTTGTAAAATAATCTCCCTTTAATTTTTACAAAGCCTGTTTAACGGGTATGCACTGCATACTTATTACGTCATTATTTTATTCAATATGAAGAAGATTTTCGTCTCGATATTTTTTATATCCTGTGCGCTTGCCTTAAAGGCACAGCAGGATACGTCAGAAGGTTATATCAAACTAAATGAAGTGGTTGTTTCGGCCAATAAGTTTACGGAACAAAAAAGAAATGTTGT
The DNA here is from genome assembly GCA_031372815.1 of Sphingobacteriales bacterium. Taxonomy (GTDB): domain Bacteria; phylum Bacteroidota; class Bacteroidia; order Chitinophagales; family Chitinophagaceae; genus Pollutibacter. Next base: position 23,669 of record JANMMA010000463.1, on the reverse strand, counting down.
TCAGCAAATCGACGTGATCACTGCAAGGGCCATTGCCAGAAATAATGCACAGAATATGGGTGACCTGCTCATTAATACAGGGAATATTTTCGTGCAAAAAAGCCAGCAGGGCGGTAGCAGCCCGGTGATACGTGGCTTTGAAGCCAGTAGGGTATTACTTGTCGTTGACGGCATAAGAATGAACAACGCAATTTACCGATCGGGCCATCTGCAGAATGTCATCACAGTCGACCAGAACATGCTGGAACGGGTAGAGATCATGTATGGTCCTTCCTCTACACTGTTCGGTAGTGATGCTCTTGGAGGAATAGTTCATATGATCACCAGGCAACCGTTGCTCGGCACAGCGACCATTCCAAAAACCTCGGTCAATGCCTTTGCCCGTTACAGTACGGCAAACGAGGAAAAGACGAGTCATGTAGACCTCAATCTCGGATATCGAAAAATTGCTTTTCTTTCCTCCATTACATATAGTGATTTTGGAGACACAAAGATGGGATCAAACTATCCGAAGGACTATCCGGGATTTGGTGAAAGGAATCAATACATAGTACCTGTCAATGGCTCTTTTGTAGATTCCGTAGTGAACAACAATAATAACCTGATGCAGCGGTTCTCCGGATATCGTCAGTGGGACTTTATGCAAAAAGTATTGTATAAGCCTACCGACAAGATCACTAATACTTTAAATGTTCAGTTATCTAACAGTTCAAATGTACCGAGGTACGACAGACTAACGGACACGCGCAATGGAAATCTTCGATATGCGGAGTGGTATTATGGTCCACAGAAAAGGAATCTTTTTGCCTACACTTTTAATGCCGACAAACTGAATGGGTTTTTCGACCAGGTGAGGGCAACGGTAAGTTACCAGGACATCGAGGAAAGCAGGCAAACCAGGGAATACAGGAGATATGACAGGTTCGACAGCCGCAGGGAAAGGGTCAAGGTCTGGGGTGCTGTAGTAGATAACCGTAAAAGTTTTGGTAACAATGAACTCAGCCTGGGCGCTGATGCACAATGGAACGACGTTAAATCAGTGGCGGACCGTACAAACCTGGCCACAGGTGCCGTAAGTAAACTGGATTCGCGATATCCCGATGGTAAAAACATCATGAATTACGCTGCCATTTATGCACAGCACACGTTGAAATTTCATGATACGAAATGGGTTTTGAACGATGGTCTGAGACTTCAGAGCGTAAACCTGAGTTCAAACATCATTGATAATTCGTTTTTCAATTTGCCTGAGACCAATATTAAACAGGATAACATAGCGCTTACAGGTAATGTTGGGCTCATTTATATACCTGAAGAAAGCAGCCGTTTGTCGATCGGACTTTCTTCTGCTTTCAGGGCGCCTAATATCGATGATTTGGCCAAGATCTTCGAATCCAGTACAGCGGCGAAACAGGTTGTTGTCCCCAACGCATACCTTAAGCCGGAATATACCTATAACCTTGACATTGGCTATCGAAAAACCTTCAACAAAGTATTCCAGGTAGAAATGACGGCGTTTTACACAATGTTTCAAAATGCCATTGTGAAAGCACCTTTCCAATTAAACGGACAAGATTCGATCATTTATAATGGTGTTAAATCGCAGGTGCTTGCCAGTCAGAATGTTTCAAGGGCAACGTTATTCGGAGGGAATATCAGTATAAACGCCGAACTAAACACTCATCTTTCGTTCATGACAACATTCACCTACACCCGTGGCAGATATGAAACAGACGATACGAAGTTTTCTACCATATACCAACAACAGCCGGACGGGTCTTATGCACTTGTTCAGGCAAAAGTGAAAAACAAGCCACTTGATCATGTACCACCAATGTTTGGCAAGACCTCTTTGCAATACCGGGTGAAAAAAGGATATGCAGAATTATTTGCACTTTATAATGCCTTTAAAAAACTGGATCAGTATAATGCAGATGGGGAAGACAATGCTCAGTATGCCACAAAGGATGGTATGCCGGGATGGTACACGGTGAATCTCAGGCTAGGCTTGAATGTTACCAAAGAGTTTCAGTTACAGGCGGGTATTGAAAATATCCTTGACCGGAATTACCGTTATTTCGCCTCGGGCTTCAGTGCACCAGGCCGCAACTTTGTAATCACCGGCCGCCTTTCGATCCCCTAAAAAAACATCGATAATCCATCATTCAGCTAAATAACTACCGTATCGCCTATCTGAATTTGTTTCATTGAAAAATTAGCTAAGCTAGAATTCAGCTAAATAACTACCGTATCGACTATCAGGAAAGGTCAGATTTTGAAAAAAAATCTGGCCTTTTTTATTGATAACCACGGTTTTCCAAAAATTTTCTTAAAAAAATTAACAGGCTCTAGCAGCAAAGTTTTGTCAAAAATTGTCTTATATTAGGTGAAATCTAAATGGTTTCATGACAGAGGAGGTTTTGATAAAAGGTTGTTTGCGCAACGAGTCAGCTTCACAACAAGAGCTATACCACAGGTATAGTCCTAAAATGTTGTCGGTCTGCTATCGCTATGCAAAAAGCCGTGAAGATGCAGAGGACATGTTACAAGAAGGGTTTATTAAAGTTTTTACCCAAATTCACCAGTTTCAGAATAGGGGTGCTTTGGAGGGTTGGATCAGGAGGATTATTGTCCATACTTGTATCAACAACCTGAAAAAGAACAAGAAGTTTTCGGAAAGTGTAGATATCATTCATGCAGCTAGTGTACCGGTTAGAGATGAGAATATTCCTTCCATTTTGCAGGCTAAGCAGGTGGTGGAATGTATCCGGTTATTACCAATGGGTTACCGGACAGTATTGAACCTCTATGCCATCGAGGGCTACTCTCATAAAGAAATTGCGGACATCCTGGACATTGAAGAAAGTACCAGCAGATCGCAATACACCCGGGCAAAAGCCATGCTGGAAGATATCTTAATAAAGAAAAACATCATTACGAAGCAGCCGGACAGATCAAACTGGCTAACTGCTGTAAGTAACCGGTAAAAGTGTTTCGAGCTATTAGTAATCTAGGAGAATTATAATAGTCAGCACTATCAAACCATATAACCCTTAGTTCTAACGAGCTAACCGTTTTGTACTGCCTATGGAGAGTAAAGATCATAGAGACGACCTGGAGATTTTCCTGAAGGAAAAGTCGGATTCATACAAAATGTATCCTTCGGAAAAGATTTGGGCCAACCTCAATAACCAATTGCACCCACGGAAAAAATGGCCTTACCTGGTGATGGCCGTAATTTTTCTGGGCCTTGGTTTTGGAGGTAAAGTTTATGATACCCGATATAATAGTATAAGTGATCTGAAGTTGGCTGAACCACAATCACAGCCATCCAATAATGCATCGGTAAAAGATGCATTGCCTGCCCCTTTAGAAACTTTGTCAATGGCTGATGAGCCGGGTAAAGTGATTCCTTTCGACACGAAAATAATAAGGGAGATCAATGCAGAAAAGAGGATACCCGACCCAAAAACCGTCTCATTAACGAGTAATCTTCAAATTACTTCCACCCAGAAACAATATTCGATACCGGGATCTATAGCAACTTCCTCAGTTTCTCCTTCGATAGTGAACTCAGCGCCGGAACCTTCGTTAATACCGATTTCAAATTCCACTTCGACAGCGCGCATAATGCGGGGTTCTTCTTTAATACCTGCTTCAAATTCCACTTTAACGGTGAACTCAGCGCAGGGTTCTTCTCTATTACCTTCCTCAGTTTCTTTTTCGACTGAGAAGATTGAAATGACAGCGATCAAAAATTCGATTGAGCAATCCTTATTGCTACCGGAAAATACATTCTCCAATCATCAACGTTCAAATTCTTCAATATCTCGCGCCGGAAAAAATGTGCATGATGCCACCTTAAATCAGGTCGATGCCGGAATATCTTTAGCTAAAGGAAGTTCGGATATCAGTAATAATTCTGCTTACAGTTTACCGGGCAATTCTTTACCTGCAGATAACAAGGACCTCTCGTCTTCCATGGAAACAGGTACAGGAATAAATGCCAATCAGACTACGGCAACCACTAATGCCATTAGGGTCAAAAAGCCATACGCAAACAGACTTGGATGGCAGTTGTATTTCAGTCCAACCAAGAGTTACCGCAGGCTTTCGGGGAACGTCAATAAAAATGCGTTATATAGTATAGCTAATGCAGCCTACTCCACGAACAGTCCAACTGACCTGAAAAGCGCAGTCTCCCAGACCCCTGCAGTGGGCATGGAACTCGGTACAGCGATGATTTATAAAGTAGGCAAAAGGATAAGAATAAAAGGCGGTCTTCAATTCAATTACAGCCAATACAATATCAATGCATTTGATTACAGTGCAGAAATTGCTCCCTTGAGTGCGGCTGGCATCGGGCATACTGAGATCAACGCGGTATCTTTTCATAGAAATTTCAACGGCTTTTCGAAAGCCCTGTTGAAAAATGAGCATTTCATGATCTCTGTTCCGCTCGGCGCTGAAATGTCTGTAGTGGGCAATAAGGTCGTCCAGTTTAATGTGGCCGCGACAATTCAGCCCGGATTTATGCTGAACAACCAGGCGTACTTACTTTCTACCAACCTAACTAATTACGCTAAAGTGCCGTCGCTATACCGCGATTTCAATATCAACTCTTCTCTGGAAGCTTTTTTAACGGTTCAACTGGGTTCCATAAAATGGTCTGTTGGCCCGCAGTTGCGCTACCAGCTCTTATCGACCTATAAAAAGAGCTACCCATTCAGCGAACACCTGCTCGATTATGGTATAAAACTTGGAATGACCAAGACCATAAAGTAATTCATCAGCAGCAAAACAAATCCTCCACCCAGGCACATAAGCCTTTGATCGATGTACTTATCCATCCCTACTATAACATACTCCGGCCATTCCTAACTATCGCTTCGTCACTTAAGACCATTCTTTATCGCTCGGTCAATTCAAGTTCACGCTATCTAATTTCGTTAACTAATAAAAAATTAATTTTGCGGCATGAAACAATTGTTCCTATTCTCATTTTGCCTGTCGATCCTTTTCGCCTGTAATAATTCATCCCGAACTGCAGAAATTAATGAAGACGTTAACAAAACATTCTTCCCTATAGCCGGCACTATTCAAACTGAATTAAAAGAGATCGACAGCCTGCCAGTAGCTATCATTAAATATACTCAAATCGGTGAACGGCTTGACACTAGTATTTTTCCAAAGGAAGACATGAAATTACTGGTGAATGAATTGATACATCCTGATATTAGCTCACCGGAATTAAAAAAATACTATAAGGAAACGGTGTTCATGGATAACACGACAAATACGGTGACAATGAGTTATGCTACGGAGCATGAAGAACCTGTGATAAAGAAAATAGAAGTTACCATCAATCCTGAAAACCAAAGAGTCAAAACTATCTATGTAGAGAAACAGGAAAAGAAGAGCGACAGTAACGTCGTAAAAAAAATGATATGGGCCTGTGGTAAAAGCCTGCAGATTACCTCCCTGGTCAACCAAAAAAATGTTGGTGAATCAGTACAGACCAGCAAATATGTATGGGGCATAAACTAATGTTACCCTTGGGATACAGTTGAAATGGTACAGACCAGCAAATATGTATGGGGCATAAACTAACGCTATCCTTGGGATACAGTTGAAATCGTATAGACCAGCAAATAAGTTTGGGGGATGAATTAATGATACACTCGAGATAAAGGTGAAATGGTACAGAACAGCAAATAAGTATAGGAGATGAATTAACGCGACCCTTGGGATAATTATGCAGAGTTCGGAATTTCAGAAAATAGCTTTATCCATTCCCTCGTCACCCGGTATTTACAAATACTTCGACGAAGCAAACACATTATTGTATGTAGGGAAAGCAAAAAACCTCAGAAAAAGGGTTACTTCTTATTTTTCCAAAACATTCACCAATTATAAGACGCATGAATTGGTACAGCGGATCCACCACCTTGAATTCACCCTGGTAAACTCCGAGCAAGATGCGTTTCTGTTGGAAAATTCACTCATCAAACAATTTCAGCCGAGATATAATATAAACCTGAAAGACGATAAAACTTATCCTTATATCGTCATCAAAAAAGAACCCTTTCCGCGGGTATTTCTTACGCGTAATCTTATTAATGACGGTTCAGAATATCTCGGGCCTTTTACATCTGTGAAACGCGTTCGTGAATTGTTGTATTTTATTCGTCAGAACATTCCACTACGTACCTGTAAATTGAACCTTACGGAACAAAACATTGCTCGTGGAAAATTTAAGGTCTGCCTGGAATATCACCTGGGAAATTGCAAGGGCCCCTGCGAAGCACATCAGTCTCACGATGACTATGAGACCGGCCTCAGCCAGGTCAGGAATTTCTTAAAAGGTAATCTGGCACCTGTCATCCAGCATTTTAAAAAAGAAATGAAGGCATACGCTGATGCCATGGAATTTGAAAAAGCCGGACTCATTAAACAAAGACTCGAACACCTCCAGCGATATAAAGCAAATTCGACGGTCATTAATCCGAAATGGGGGGATATGGACGTTTGTTCCATTTCAATGGATGAAGATATGGTCTATGTTAGTTTCATGATGGTTAGGAAGGGTGCCATCGTTGATACCCGTACTGTTGAGGTGGAGAAGAAACTGGATGAAACTGCTGAAGAAATGCTGACATTCAGCCTGGCACATTTCAGAGATACTTTTAAGAGTACAGCAACAGAAGTCATCGCTCCCTTCCTCTTGGAGTATCCGTCCGATAACGTGATCATAACAGTTCCAAAGGCCGGGGACAAAAAGAAATTGCTGGATCTTTCGGAGAAGAATGTCAACTATTTCATAGAAGAGCGAAAAAGGAAAAAGTCTTTGCTGCTTTCAGAAGAGGACAGGGATTTGTCGGAAGTGCTACTACAATTGCAGGAGGACCTCAGCTTACAGGAACTGCCGGTGCACATTGAATGTTTCGATAACTCGAATTTTCAGGGCAGTTATCCGGTTTCAGCAATGGTATGTTTCAGGGATGGAAGGCCTAGCAAGAAAGACTACCGTCACTTTAATGTAAAGACCGTTGTGGGTATTAACGACTTTGCTACGATGAAAGAAGTAGTGAGCAGACGGTATAAACGGCTGATGGCGGAAAGTGCGGGACTACCGCAGTTAGTCATTATCGATGGCGGTAAGGGACAGTTGAGTGCTTCCCTGGAAGCTATAGAAGAACTGGGACTGGTGGGACGGATGACTGTGGTTGGACTGGCCAAAAATGAAGAAGAAATATTCTATTCGGGAGATAGCGACAGCTTGAAACTGCCTTACACGGGTACCAGTTTAAGACTAATGCGTCAGATCAGGGATGAAGTACATCGGTTCGGTATTAGCTTCCACCGGAAGAAAAGGGCGCAGGGAACATTTAAAAATGAACTTGAAAACATCCATGGCATTGGTGAATCCACGGCAGATACACTGTTGAAAACCTTTCGGTCGGTAAACAATATAGCTACGGCAACACGGGAAGAATTGGAAGCGCAGATTGGAAAATCAAAAGCAATACTGGTTTGGAATCATTTTCACAACAAATCCCTTCCTGATTCTCATATTTCGCCGAGTTAATCGATTATGCAGACAAATATTAGAAATATTTTAATATTCATTATGGTTATAATGTTCCACTCCCCTATCTTCGCATCGGTTTTTCATAGGATATTGGATTTTAAAAACGGGGCCGGATTTCTATCCTAGCCCCTTTTTTTATAATGTGATAATTTTTTGATGCGGTAATGTGGGATTCCATAGCAAGACCGCTCTTACTGCCAGTTGCCACCTTCCTGCAGACAGCCTCACCTCACCACAGAAAACCTCCGCCTCGTTTTCTGGTTTACACAGATTTCAGAGCATCACTTCACCGCTCTGACAAGTCTTGCCGCACTTTGTTGTTTACACATTTTTACGAGTCTTACCTCAACGCTTAGACAGTCTCCAGCCGCGCTTTGTCGTTTACACATTTTCACGAGGCCGCCTCAGCGCCCTAACAAGTACTCCACCCCGCTTTATCGTTTACACAGATTCACGAGCCTCACGCTCTCACCGTCCACAACCACGCTTTGTCGTTTACACTGTTTCCGGGGTCTCAATGCATCTACTTTTGCAACTTTATAACACTTAAACTTTTCATTCCTATTGATCCTTTGCCTGTTGTTGTCACTTACGCTCCAACATAGCCATGTTATTGAGTGCGTTTTACAATTCCAGGAAAGGATTTAAAAATTCCTATTCAAACATTCATTCACAATCCTTTCCCAGGACTGTCATAACTCTCATTTAAACTTGCTTACCTCAGGGTGTTAATGCCTCTGCTCGGTTCTTCAATTGAATATTACCCATCATATTTTATTTTTCAACATCATTTCTCCGTTAAAATATCTTAAGATAGTCGTGAAGTCCTCATGTAGCATACTTTAAGGTCATCTAGTTTTGGTACATGGAGAACAATATCATTTTAGAAAAATCAATAGCATTTTCTGCTGCCATTGTTGAATTAGCATTGACTGTTCCCCCGTCGTATAAAGTACTTGCCAGTCAGTTAATGAGGTCAGGAACTTCAATAGGTGCGTCGATTGCAGAAGCTCAAAGTGCAGAATCAATGACTGATTTTGTCCATAAATTGAAGATAGCAGATAAGGAAGCCAACGAAACGGTCTATTGGCTCAGGTTGCTGAATACACAGTTACCTTCATTCGGAGAGGATGTAAACGGAAAACTGATGGAAATTAAAAAACTGTTGACTAGCATCATAATTACCTGCAATAGAAAAAGGAAGACTAAAAGTGCGCTGTAATTACTTTGGAATTATTGGCAGACAAAGAGTCTCTATTATAAAAACGCTGATAACAATAGATACCACTGGCGGTCATTGACTAACGGTCATACCTGCTTTGTCACAAACCACTATGAAGTGTTGAAAACCACAAATACGCAAAACTGAACTGCATCCTGGCTACAACTAGTCGCTGTGGATAATAAGAACCGTGCCTGCACATTAGGCGACGCATTTTGGTCAGTCGTATTATCACCTCGTATATTACGGTCTGGCGTATTATTATCATTAGTGTACTATGGTCTGGCGTAATATCCCCTCGTGTATTATCGGCTGGCGTATTACCACCTCGTGTATTATGGTCTTGCATAATATCACCTCTGGTATTATCGGCTGGCGTATCATCGACACGCGCATTATAGTCTGGCCTAGTATCACATCGGGTATTATCGGCTAGCGTACTATCACCTCGTGTATTATGGTCTGGCACAATATCACCTCGGGTATTATCGGCTGGCGTGTCATCCACACGCGCATTATGGTCTGGCGTATTATCAACTGGCGTACTACCCTTTAAAGGAGTTTGAATGGCTCAGAATTAAAAGATGCAGAAACAAAAGTTACAAGCCAAACCCGGGTCGACGGAGGACTAGAAGGGCACATAATTGAGGATGCAGATTCAAAAGTTACAAGCTAAACCCAGACCGAAGGGGTATGTGAGGAGCGCAGAATTGAAGGATTCAGATTCAAAAATTACAAACTCAACCCAGGCCGACGGGGTATGTGAGGAGCACATAATTGAGGATGCAGATTCAAAAATTACAAACTCAACCCATGCCGACGGGGTATGTGAGGAGCGCATAATTGAAGGATTCAGATTCAAAAATTACAAACTCAATCCAGGCCGACGGGCTACCCGAAAGGCGCATAATTGAAGGTGCAGATACAAAAATTACAAGAACTGAGGGCGGGGGGATTCAAAGGGCGCGGAGTATCGAAGTCCAAGACGGAAACGGCAAAAAGAATGCCTGGGAATTATCACATTTCATTACCGCACTATCGCAATATCGCATTAACACATTGTCATATTAATGGGCAAAAAAAAGGGGAGCTAAAAGCTCCCCAAATTTTTTTGCCAATTAATATGACCATAGGTCCTGTTCAAAATTGAATATCTTTTCTTTTACGTTTTCGCCTTCAAGCAACTTCAGGATATCATCCTTAATATAACCTTTGATATACATATCGTAAGGATTCTCGATGGTTGATTTCACTATAGTGCTACCGAAAAAGCGGCTTTCAAAAAGTTCTTCCCAGCTCATCCTGGCACCGAAGTTCTTGCCATTGTAGACTTCGAACTTAGCCAACGTTGGCCTCAGGTCCGGATAATAGACCCAGAAGATAGGCGACTCACCAATAGCAAGACCGGTGGCGTCATCTATGTACGTCTTCATTGGTGCGATACCAAGTATTCTGGCATACATCCTGGAAGATTCTTTATCAAATACCCACTCTTCCTTGATCCTGAACTTAACGATATCATCAGGGTTGAATTCACGACACACCATGGTGTCTTTCATCAGACCTTTAGAACCTGTTGGATCTTTAGCGTAATCAGGAATAGAAGTAGTATCGCATTTGCCTGCTATTATCTCGCCAATTTTATCCACTGTCATAGGTGTTGTAAACCGGTCATCGACATTCGCATCGAATGCAGAAACTTCACCAGTACGTATGGAATTGAGCAGGATAATAATGAAGCGTTGATTACCGTTGTCCTCATTCGCTTTATAACGGAAAGGGAGGTTCATCTTTTCACGGATGTCAATCTCTCTCCAAACGCGCTCGCGATACCAGGCATCGTCTTCACGTATGTTTTCATACGCTAATGGTGTCCTGTCTTTTACGAGATTTCTCTCAATAGCGGCGTCGTTACGCAAAGACTTTTTTGGGGTATCGAGCGCCAACGGATCCCTTTTTACCACTACCGGCACCAATGTATCCTTAGCCATTGCGCTTAAATTAGCGTTTCCGGTGTTGGATTTGGTTTTCTTGGTAGTCGTCTTTTTGGCCGTTGAAGAACGGGTAGTTTTTTTACGCGTCTGCGCATCGGCCGCATGACTTGCAAGCCCGAAGGCAGCTACCAGTAGAAAATATTTTGCCAGTTGGAATTTCATGGTCTGAGATTTACAGTACAAATTAAACGATTCTGTTTCAGTACTTATTGTTATGTATTGTTAATCTTACTTAAGGTTGTACGACAAGCTACCGTTTAATGCTCGAACACGGCCGCTCGGATCTTTTACCCTGATGTCATTGATAACAACAAGAGCACCAGGTTTAAGCCTGCCGATCAGTGAAGCTGCATTACCACCCCATCTGTTACCGTTGTTGGTAACCGGAGCATAGTCTGGAATGTCTGAACTCAACGCACCAACAGTGTAGCTTACTACTTCATAAGGAGCATCAAATTCTGAATCTTCCAGCTTGGCAATAACACCGCCCATAGCCTTAAACGTTGCTGCAGGAACTGCACCAGGTTTCAGGTTGCCTACATAAGCTGCAGGAAGTGGGAGGTTTTTCACCCTGTACATTACCTTACCGGCAGCTTTTCCTTCAACAAGAACAGTGATGGTATGCTCACCTGGCGTAGTTGGCCTGGCAACATATTTAGCACCGCTTACTTTGCTGATAGATCCGCCGGTGAAAGATGCATTTACTTTTTCAGCACCTGCACCTGCAGTAATGGTTAACGGATTGTCTACACCAATGTAGAGTACATTCATCTTGTCGGCCATAACAGCCACGCCAGAAGCAGCACCTACAGTATATTCAATGTCTTTAACGGTCGACTTTAACTCGCCGGTTGAAGGATCTACGTACTTAACTTCAACGTGCATTCTGCGCGATCCGGTTCCACCAACATTAAACTTTGTTTCGGCAACACCTGCTTCATTTACTGAAAGCGACCTACCATCAATGGTTACAGTTGGTTTTACAGATGCATTAAAGGCACCCAGACCTGCAGAAACTTCCATTTCTTCGCCAGGCATAAAGTAAGTAGAATTGGTACCGATCAATGGAACGAACTTATCGTAAATGATCTTTACAGTACCCACCTGGTTGGCACAAAAAGTGGCCACCTGGCTTTCCGTATTCTTTACGTCATTCTGAAACTTGCTGAGGATAGTCAGCGCAGCTACAGTTGGTGTCATGTGGAAATAACTTGTAGTCCAGTCTTTGTACTTATCACCGGTTGGTTTGTTACCAGACATTGATTTTGGAATTTCAAGATTCAGTGGAATTTTTGATCCGAGTTGCTTTGCAATTTCCGGATCAATCGCCATGATATTTTTCTTGAAACTTTCCAGTGCCACGTACATATTTTTACCTTCACCCTTGGTATCAAAAAGACGGGTAGCAGCATCAATATTATCTTCTTTGAAGGTTGAATCACCGCTTTCAGGGTTGTAACCGGCTTCTTTCATCAGCTGGAGCTTATAGTTGCCAATAAGATCGTATGCTTGTTTTGCCAGTGCCTGAGCCTTTGCAGCCTTAGGTTGCCAAACACCCGCTTTTTCGGCGGTTTTTGGATCCTTCAGCATGTCGCTAAGGCTGGTGTACACGGCATTGGTAGAAGAGGCCAGTACGGTATTTGATTCCTTCAGGCTGTTGTCCACAACCTTGAAGGCATTTATAATTTCGGCAGATACATTCAGCGCCAGCAGTGCGGTCAACACGAGATACATCATGTTGATCATCTTCTGTCTGGGCTCTTTAGGAAGTGACATGTTCTAGTTGGATTTAAAATTAAACATTTGGGTTTTTCATTCGCACCAACTCCTTAAGAGCGGCCCTGCATTGCAGCGAGCATATTTCCGTACACCTGGTTCAGGCTACCGAGATTTTTCGCCAGCAAGCCAATTTGCTCCTGAGTTTTCTTAGCATCGTCAACACTTCCCTGCATGGTTTGTGAAGCCGTTACCAGATTGCTATAGAACGTGTTCATCGCCTTCAGGTGATTATTTGTATCCTGCAGTTCGAGTTCATAAATGGTGTTCAGTGAACCGAGGTTTTTGGTAAGGGTCTGAACCTGCTCATGAAACTGGCGGGTACTGTCTGCAGCATTATTAAAGTGGCCAATAGTTGTAGTGGCACTCTGGTAAGCTTCTTTCATGGTACCCAGCGCAGATGCTGCTTCTTTTGTTTTAACAGTATAGTCGGCCGTTGCTGCGTGCATATCAGCGATATCACCCATTTTATCAACAGTAGAACCGAATTTGCTGAAGTTTTCGCTAAGACGCTTCATATTAGCAGGATTGATTTCTGCTTCAGCAAGCATCTTATCCATAGACGCCAGGGCAGGGTTACCAGCACCACCGGTCATCTTAGGTAAAGCTTCCGCTAATTTTGCCATTTCCTGGCCTGGAGGCGGGAGGAATGCATAGATCAAAAAGATGGTTGCTTCTGTCAACAGTCCTACTGTCAACATAAAATCTGCATAAGGCTTGTGCAAAATTTTTGCCCAAGCACCGAAGATCACGACCGCAGCACCGACGCACACAACGATGTTAACGATCTTGTCTGTTTGTTTGTTTGTACCTGCCATAACGATGAATTTAATTGATGGTTTTAATTTGGATTTTCGGAGAATATCATGCTATGCAAAGTGTTGACTTTACATAGCATGACGGTTTATAAAAAAGTTAATAATGATTTTTGAACGAACGGAGAAGTCCCCTTATTATTTGCCCTTCTTTCCGGATGTTGGCGGAAGATCAATCACACAACGGAAACCTATATACGATTTCGCAGTATCCTGGTATTCATAATTCCTTGCTGCATTCTGGAGGAAGTAACCTACATCTTTCCAGCTTCCACCGCGGATCACTTTACGCTTCATGCGCGGAGGATCGCTGTCTTTTGCATTCCAGCGAATGTCTGGGTTCATATCGTGCTGAAAATTGTAAGCTCCTTCATAATACAGTGATGAAGTCCATTCGCCAACATTTCCAGCCATGTTATACAGACCGAAATCATTGGGCCAGTAGGCATCAGCCCTTACAGTGTAGAAACCACCATCTTCAGGATAGTTACCACGACCTGGTTTGAAGTTTGCTAACAGGCAGCCCTTTTTATTCCTTAGGTAGTATCCACCCCATGGGTATGGAGCCTGTGAACGACCACCACGTGCAGCATATTCCCATTCAGCTTCTGTAGGAAGGCGAAAATCAGATTCCGAATTCCTTTTCTTAGACTCCAGGAAACCATTGAGATACTGAGTCCTCCATTCGCAAAAAGCATTGGCTTGTTTCCATGATACACCAACTACAGGATAGTTTCCAAAAGAAGGGTGACTAAAATATCTTTTTGACATTGGTTCATTATACGAATAAGAGAAGTCACGAATCCAGACCAGCGTATCAGGATAGATCTTAAGGTCTTTTTTTACGATGAACTGTGAACGTAACTTGCCAGCATTTTCCCTCTTGGATGCTTCTTTGTAATCGAATGTTTCAGAGCGGTACATCAGTTTGTCGGCATCCAGTTCTTTTTTGCCAAGGATCCTGTTGTCCGGTGTAACGATCATCGCATTAAGCTGCTCCAGAATTTTAGGATCGCTCCATTTGATGGTTTTTGCTTTATTCTGATCGATGATCTCTTGTCCGTCCCCACCCTGTTTTTTGTAATTCAGGATCGATGCGGCAATAGAGTCACGTACCCAGTATACAAACTGGCGATACTCATTGTTTGTGATTTCAGTGGCATCCATCCAAAAACCGTTGATCGAGATCTGGCGGTTCCTGGCAGTGAAAGCATAACTGATATCCTCATCACTAGGTCCCATATGGAATGTACCCTGTGGTACATACACCATACCCGGAGGCTTAGGAAGAGCATACCTACTCCCGGGTGCCACACCATGGAGCTGGCCATCGTTAGGTAAACCCTTGGATTTAGATTTTCCCAGTTTACCACAACTCGCTGCAAGTATCGCTACCAGCACAAGCATGACCAGGTTTTGTAGAAGGCTTTTCATTTTCATAACAAATATTAAGGGTATGTGGACAAATATAGACTAATATTTAAATCTGGTTTTCAGCGTGTTTCAATCTTAATACAATATTTAACATTGTACCTGCACACAGTTTGGCGCTATAAAATAACGGACATTTATTCCGGATATTGTATCCCCTTTCTTGAACTTTGCAATTCCCGCTCAAGCAGTTGAACAAAGTCCACTGTTCTATTAACGGGCTTTTGGCAAGAATAGTTTCTGCACAGAAATAAAGTTGTTAAATCGGACAGAATTTTTCCCTTTAACAGTGGAAACCGCTCATTCTCAGTTGTCGTAAACTGAATAACTCTGTTGGGGATGTATTCCTTCAGCAATTGTTCTGCCATTTCAGGCGCTGTTTTTCCAACAATAGCAATTTCCCATGTTCCCCTGACCCATTCCTGCAAAAGATTCATCCACACACCAAAGGATGTTGGATAACGTACGGCCATTTGGCTCACTGCGTCAGTAAGCGAAACAGCTCTTTCTTTCCATTCAGTATTGTGGAAGAGGATTGATAAATAGAGCAAGTTACATGCCATGACAGCATTGCCCGAAGGTATTGCCCCATCATAAATCTCTTTTTTTCTCACAATTACATCGTGCTGATCCTGATGTGTATAATAAAAGAACAATCCTTCCTCATCACTGAATCCACCAACAACTCTTTCCATGCATATCAGTGCCTTATCCAACAATACTGTATCGCCCGTAATTTCCTGCAGTGCCGTTAAGGATCGGATGAGAAATGCATAATCATCCAGAAAAGCATCAAATTTTGCTACGCCGTTTTTGTACGTATGCCTGGCTTTTCCGCTCTTATCATCCACCATCGACCGAAACAGGAATGCCATGTTCTTTTTCGCCACTTCCCGGTAGTGCTGATCTCCCAATGCCGCTGACGCTCTACTAAAGGCAATGTTCATCAACGCATTCCATCCCAGTAAGATTTTATCGTCCAGTAATGGCCTTATCCTCTTTTCCCTGGCTGCCAGCAATTTATGCCTGCAGTTATCAATCTTCTCCCAGTCAGTTTCCGTGGGCCATTGTTTCAGCCTTGGTATATTGTTATGCTCCCAGTTTCCTTCTTCGGTGATATCATAAATGGTACAAAACCATTCAGCATCCGCACCCAGGACAAAACTTACTTCATCTTTCGACCATACATAGTATTTTCCTTCCACCCCCTCACTGTCAGCATCCAGCGCGCTGTAAAAACCTCCTTCCTCACTCATCAGTTCCCGTTCTGCAAAGGCAAGAATTTCCCTCACCACTCTTGCATAAATGGGATTACCCGTAATTTGGTTGGCTTCACAAAGCACCTCTACCATCAGTGCATTATCATAGAGCATTTTTTCGAAATGCGGCACCAGCCACTCGGTGTCGGTTGAGTAACGCGCGAAGCCTCCTCCGATATGGTCGTAGATTCCACCCATGATCATTTTGTCAAGGCTCAAAACCGCCTGGTCAAGTGCCCTCCTGTCATGAGTGAAATGGTAATAACGAAAGAGATACTGTATCGTAAAGGTCTGCGGGAACTTGGGTGCCCTTCCAAAGCCGCCCCATTGCTGGTCAGATTGCCCCATGACCTGTTCAAAAGCTTTTTCCAGTTGAGCGCGGGTGAATTTTTCTTCGAAAGGAATATCGGCCTGTAGCGGCTGAAGTCCGAACTGGTTGGCTTTGCCCAGATGCTCCAGCACCTGTTGAGCCTGTGCGTCTACCTGTTCCCTGTTCTCCCGGAAATTCCTGTCTATCCCATTCAATACTTCCTTCCACGACGGCCTGTTATGGGCATTGATGGGTGGAAAATAGGTTCCACCGTAAAAAGGCTTTTTATCCGGTGTCAGGAAAACATTTAATGGCCATCCCCCACTTCCAGCCATAGCTTGAACTGCATCCATATATATATGGTCGAGGTCTGGCCGTTCTTCACGGTCTATCTTTATATTGATAAAATTGCGGTTCATGATTTCCGCCGTAGAAGGGTCTTCGAAGCTCTCCCTTTCCATCACGTGGCACCAATGGCATGCGGAATATCCTATACTGACGAGAATAGGCTTGTTTTCATCCTTCGCACGCTGCAAGGCTTCTTCTCCCCATGGATACCAGTCCACAGGATTATGGGCATGCTGAAGTAAATAAGGACTTGTCTCCCTGGCAAGGCGATTCATAGTAGCTCCACGATTGGTGATTAAACCTGATTAACCAATGATCAATTCGTAAAGTTTAATCGATAGGCTTTTTTAAGGGTTACTTTTTGAGGTTGGGTTTTGGCTGGACGCTAAGGAATTTTTCAAGCGCCGCTACCATAGAAGGTACCTGAGGCTCTGGTGCTTTGATATGCAATTGCAACCCTGCTTCCTGAATGGCTTTCGACGTATTACTGCCAAAGGCTCCGATTACAGTGCCGTTCTGCTTATAAGAAGGAAAATTGTCAAAAAGGCTTTTTACACCACTGGGTGTGAAGAAGCATATCATATCATATGCTCTCGATTCGAGCATTTCTTTTACGTCGTTACTAATGGTACGATACATATAAGGCGTCTGGAATTCGCACTTATTGCTCTTAAGCCAGTTGACGATCTCATTGTCTTGCTGATTTTCAGAACATGGATAGAGGAAATTTTCGTTTTCCTTGTGCTTATTAATGACGTCAAACAGGCTTTTATTGGTACCGTCGGCACCATAAAACACTTTGCGTTTGCGGTAAAGGATGAACTTTTGAAGGTAGAGGGCTACAGCTTCCGTGATGCAGAAATATTTTTCGTCCTGGGAGACGCTCAATTTCATTTCTTCGCAAATACGGAAGAAATGGTCGATGGCATTCCTGCTGGTGAAAATAACTGAAGAAAATTCAGGGATTTCTATCTTCTGTTTCCTGAATTCCTTGGAAGATATTGGTTCCAGCCTGATAAATGGATAGAATTCCATCTCTACCGAATACTTCCTTGCAAGTTCGAAATAGGGAGATTTTTCGGATTCAGGTCTGGGCTGCGTAATAAGGATCTTCTTCACTAATTTTATGGTCGCCTCCATCATATTCCTTTCTTTACCATATTCTTTTTTGCCGAAATTCAATGCGCAAAGGTACAAAGTTCTATTCAATAACACGCAACAATAAGCGGTACAGGACCATGAGTGGAATTACCTCAAATGCCCCCGCAAAAACCAGGAAATGCAGCAGGTTTATCTTTAACAAGCCGGCCACAGATGTAAAACACCTGATGACTCGCATAACCACCAGTATTGTCAGAAAAATGAATGTCAGGGTTACGATCACATTCTTCCAACCACCGTCGGCGTACGCCAACAGGATGCCCATAGGAAGCAGGATCAGGCCCGCGATCTTATTTACCATAAAGACATTGAACAGGTAACTTTCACTGGCATCGCGCTTGTCAAACACCCATCCTAATAAACTGATAAATAAGCATTTTACCACGTAAATAATGCCCAGCCCACTTATCGCAATAATGATCTCCAACGCTTTTGGATAGCCGGACTTCAGACCATAGTGTTCTTTCAGGAAATACAAAAAGATGCCTCCCGAAATGAAAAACAGTATGTTCATCAGCAATGAGGGAAGCGGGGCCTGCGAGAGTTGTTCACGGATCTGTTTTTGCCGCAGCGAGGTATTAAAAAACACCCTGAACAAGTCAAGGAAATATTTGTCGAACGCCAGTTGAATGAACGATAAAAAAACCAGTGTACCGCAATAGAAATAAAATATCCAGTCCCTGTTTTCAACCCTTCTCACTAAGACAGGTATTTTTTGCACCGGGGCCGCCGCATGGAAAATGTTATCACTGGAAATCATTCCGCCCACGAACTGTCCATAAACAGATGGTGAAGGCTCTGCATCGAAAATGCTTTGCGAAGATTTTGGCGTAATCACTCTTTTACCAGACGTGTCAGGCAGTTGGTCCTGGCCCATCAGGGATGGGATGATATACATCATCAGCAGAATACTCCACACCGGACGAAGGTTAACTCCCATAAGCATCGCAAAAATATCTCTTGTACAACAGATGCAGAAATCAGAATATGCTGATGAACCCGAAATGTATTTTTGACTGACGTAAACTGAACGTAGCATCATCTCTTTTTCCTACGGCGTAACTCAGGTTGAGGATACCCGCTTTTGTTTCCAGGGCAACGCCAAACCCACTACCGAGATAAGTATGGCTCACCAGGTTTTCATACGTTTTATTCCTCGCCCATCCAAAGTCTACAAAACTGAACAGGTAAGCATTAATACCGATGAGGTACCGGAATTCAGCGGTACTCACTGCATACTGTGTGGCATAGATGCTTTCTTCATCGAATCCCCTCAATAGTTTGTAACCGCCGATCTGGTAGACTTCATTATTAAATGCATTTTCAGTTTGCACCAGTCCGGCATTAATGGCCGCCCTCACAGTTGTCTGCTTACCCGTTTTGAAAAAGTGAGCCCCTATGAATTTTAGTTTCATCAGGTAAGACCTCAGTTTCAGCGTATCATATAAGGTTGCAAAGTCAAACGGTTTTCCCGAAGCATCTGTTTCGAGGGAGGTTATGGTGGTATTTTCTTTTATCTTCCTTAGTCCGCCACTCATCATAAAATACACTTCATTGCCTTTCCTTGGATTAAGTCGATAGTCAGTATTATTGAAAACATAGTCAATTCCCAGGTTTGAAGTACTGATATCCAGGAAGGATGGCAATTGTTTGGTGGATTTTATCCGATTTGTATCTACATTGATCAGGCTGGTTTTAAATCCCTGGAAAAACAACCTTCCTGATTGTTTCTGGCTTACTACATACTGTGCGCCAAGTTGCAGATTCAGGTTCAGGAAAGAACTGTCTTTCTTGAAAAGGTCGAAATTGAAATCAAGCCCGAAGCGGGAATGAAAGATAAAAGGTTGCTGGAAAAACAGGTTCAGTCTGGGCGATTTTATCTGAAGCTGCTGCCAGTTGAAGCCTATGGTCTCCCCTCCACCAAGTGCATTTTTTAAGTTAAGGTTGGCCTCACCGGTAACCAGGAGTTTACCCCCCAGCTGTGGGTTGGATGGAAGAAATCCGACGATAGCGTTGATCTGGCTACTTTTTTTTGAATCGAGGTAAAGGTTCAGGGTTGACCCTGTGCCCAACATCGTCATATCCCATTTCTGCGTTTCTTTCAGGTAAGGGAGTTCCATTAACCTGCGGCTCACGCCCTCCAGTTTGTCTTTTTTATAGATCGATCCATTGGCGATGTCAAGATATTGCTGGAGAAATGAGCTTGAAATTTTGGCATTGCCTGTTACCCTGATACTATCTACTTTATATAATGGTCCACGTTCAATCTTCCACTCCCCACTTACCATCCCATCGTTGATCTGTAGCATTTCAAGTTGAAGTTTAGCAAAAGGATATCCGTGATTTTCCAGATACCCCAGACCTTTTTCCTGGAAGTCTGTAAATTTTTCAAAATTCAGGGTTTTGCCAGAGAAGAGTTTGTCGGACCAACCCATTTGTTCAAACAATGCCATATCATCCGGCTTTACGGTAATAGCCGCCCACTTATATCGTTCACCCGCGTAAATCCAGGCCTCGGCCTGCAGGCTGTCGAACCTCACACTGTCCACCGAAAATGTTACATATCCATTAATGACTTGTTGTTTTCCCAGCGATTCCATGTATAAAATACAGTCGTTTCGTGAGGGAAATCCCATCCTGAGGCCAAGCGTTTCCAGGTTTTGAAGGGTATCTTTGCCTGAGATATGATAGGTAATAAGATATTTATCCTGTGCCCTCAAGGAGATCATCCCAAGGATGAATATGCAAACAAGGATATGTTTCCTGAACGACATCATGCAAAACTACGATCCTCATGACTAATCCATCGGATACCCTGGCAGGTATATATTTTCATATCCCCTTTTGCAAAAAGGCCTGTCATTACTGTAATTTTCATTTTTCCACTTCCTTAGGACATAAGAACGACCTGGTTGATGCTTTATTGAAGGAAATTGATATTAACGGCGGTAAAAGAACAAGGCTGATCAGTTCCGTTTATTTTGGCGGAGGCACACCATCCCTGCTGCTGCGAAAAGAATTGCGCTCACTCATGGAGAAAACAAGGGAATGCTTCACCCTTCAGCCTGATGTGGAGATCAGCTTTGAAGTGAACCCTGACGACATGAACGATGCTACAGTACCGTTCTGGAAACAGCAAGGCATCAACCGGCTGAGCATCGGTATACAATCGTTCCGCGACGAGGACCTGGCGTGGATGAACCGGGCCCACAATGCGGAACAGGCCATGCTTGCCCTGAATCTGGCAAAGGATGCGGGGTTTACCAATTATAGCATAGACCTGATCTACGGTGTGCCCGGATTGTCAGACGACGACTGGAAACAAAATCTCGAAAAGGCAATTGTTATGGGCGTTCCACACATTTCCGCCTATGCATTAACAGTAGAACCACGAACCGCACTTAATGCACTGATCAACAACGGAAAAAAACAAGCTGTAGAAACGGAGCAGCAGGCAAGGCAGTTTCTGATATTAATGGAAATGCTTGAGCAGGCCGGATACGAACACTATGAAATTTCCAATTTCTCACTACCGGGAATGCGTAGTCGACACAATACCGCATATTGGCAGGGCATTCCTTATTTTGGCTTTGGGCCCTCGGCCCACTCCTACGATGGCATCAGCAGATACTGGAACTGCAGTAACAACCTTGAATACATTTCATCCCTGCAGGCAGGTATAATACCATTTGAAAAAGAAGTTTTGACCAACAATCAAAGGCTGAATGAATATATTATGACGTCTTTGCGCACCATGGAAGGAATTCAACTAATGCATGTTCAACATAAATGGGGAGTACGGGAGCAGGAACTGCTTGTCACAAACAGCAAAAAATATATCGACCGGGGAATGCTTGTTCAAAAGGACGAAAGCCTTGTACTTACCAGGGAAGGAAAACTTTTTGCAGACGGCATTGCAGCTGACCTTTTTCAGCTTTAGCTAACCTCTACCCAGGGTAAAGATTCTGTTGTAGCTCGTTTTTAAGGTACATTGTCCAGTGTTGCATCAAGGGTTTGCAACAGCGCCATTAACACGGGGTAAAACTCGTGCTTGAGAGGTATTTTCTCACTTAATTTAACCTGGATGTTTCCGACGGCCATCTGTAAGGCTTCCTTGGAAATATTTTCTGCCTGGATACTTGCAGGGGCATGTATTTCGAAATCGTCGCGCAGAAGGTCAATTACCGGAACTTCCAGGATCTGTGAAATGTTCTTCACATGGTTTACGGTTAGCTGGGTAATATTATTTTCGATCTTACTATAGGCATTTTGGGAAATACCCATTTTACGGGCTACATATTCTTGAGAATAGTTCCTATACTCTCGGAACTTGCGGATTGTTTTTCCTGGCATCTGGACGGTTTCCGCTAATAACAATCCAAAGCATAATTGTTTTTACGAATTGGGGAATTTATCCTTGCCCTAGATTAGATTTTCCTCTATGAGCTGAAATCCTTCCGAAGGAGGCAGGTTTTCCCACAAAATTCTGTAAATCGTCGTGGCAATGGGTATTTCCGCACCGAACTGTTCATTAATCAGGAAGATTGATTTACTGGCGTTGTAACCTTCTGCCACCATGTTCATTTCCAATTGTGCCGACTGCACCGAATATCCCTTTCCGATCATATTACCGAAAGTCCTGTTACGGCTGAATAGTGAATAACTGGTGACCAGCAAATCGCCCAAATACACAGATGCCGCATAATTGGGGGATTTTCTTTTCTGCTGTTCCACTGCTTTATGGACGCCAACATCCATATTCGCTATCCCAGCCTTTCTTAAAAAACCGGCCATCTCATCGGCACAGTTTGCGATCAGCACACTTAAAAAATTGTCGCCGTATTCCAGCCCGTGTGCTATACCGGCGCCAAGCGCATAAATGTTCTTGAGTATTGCGGCAAACTGCACACCGTATACGTCACTGTTCACCAATGCATTCAGGTTAGTACCCTGGAAATAACCAGCGATCTCCTGTGCTGATATTTCGTCAACCCCGGAAAATGTGAGGTAGGATAATTTTTCCGCGGCAACTTCTTCTGCATGACAGGGACCCATTATGGTGAAGTACTGTTCCAATGGAAATCTGAATTTCTCTTTCAGGTAATCATTTAGTAAAAGGTTCCGCTCTGGCAGGATGCCCTTTACTGCAGATATGATTTTTTTTCCCTGAAGTATGTCTTCACTCAGGACCGACAGTGTTTCGGGAACATAAGCAGATGGAACTGCGATCACAATAGCATCTGAATTGAGTATTGTTTGTAAAGGATCGGAATTTAGCGAAAGTAATGACGTGTCAAACTGTACTGAATGCAGGTAATTGGGATTGTGGCGCCGAAGCTCAAGTTGCTTTACAACCTGCTCATTCCTCACCGTCCAGTAGATATGGTGATGGTTGTCGGTGAGCAATTTTGCAAGTGCCGTTCCCCAGCTTCCACTGCCTATAATGCCAATTCTCATGAGTTATGCATTTAAAAAACTGTTGCCATAAATAGTAAACGGCAAGCAACGATTGGTAAATAAACAACAGTAGGATTGAAACGGTAAAATAACAAAAAAGCGCCCGAATGGACGCTTTTTTGAATTAAGGTAATATGAGTGGACTATTTTTTTACTTCGAATAGTTCTTCTTTGGGAACAACTTTAACTTTCATTCCTTCACGAAGTAATTTACTGACCACTGTATAAGGTCCTGTGATCACTTCGTCTCCTTCCTTCAAGCCGCTCAATACTTCGATATAGTTCATGTCCTGGATGTCTGTGCG
>JANMMA010000435.1:0-6180 GCA_031372815.1 Sphingobacteriales bacterium | reverse complement strand
GATTGATCGCAGACCGGGGATTGATGGTTACATTATAGTTGAACTGCAGATAATTTGCCTTGATAAATTCTGTAGTAGGCGTAAATATCCGGATATATTTTGCCTGGTCCTGAAATCTTGCCAGTTCAAATTCGTTGATTTGTTGTACGCCGTCATTATTGTAATCTATCCATGTATATTCGCCCTGGCCGGCCGGCACTTCGAGGTAAGCAAAATCCCGCCTCGGCTCCTGCCCTGTTCCCATCTCGTATAAAACGTTCCCGTTAATGCCGCCTTTCCAGATATTCGTCAGGTATTCCACCCTGCCCAACAGCGTTTGCTCAGGCTTTAGGGTAGTGAGTTTTGAATCGATGATGTTGAGCTGCCGGTAAGTTGTATTTAACCTCAGTTGATGATGCTCATTCCTCATAAGCTCTGTGTAAACATTATAATTCTGGCTTCTGTCGGTCCGCACCAGAGAGGAACCCATAGGGTACTTATCTGCTCTTGTGAAGAAACTTATACCCCATTTATTAGGTGCTTCGGGCGACTTAAGATAAATACTCCAGGTATCAAAAGAAAAACTGGTAACATTCAGAGAGTCATAGTTTTTGTATTTCAGTAGATTTTGTTCGAGCGAATAATTCAGCCCCACCTGGTAGTTGCCGAATCTTTTAAGTTTCCTGGAAACATCAATAGTTGGACGAAGGAAATAACCTTTTTGCAGCTGCTGGTCAATATTCGTGTATACGAAACGGTTATTAAATTTCCATCCACCAATATCCGCGGTATGAACAATGCTGTTCCTGAATGCAGCGTAATTGTCGCTTCGCAGGTAGGAAGTGAACGTATAGTTAAATGTATTTTTCACTTTATCTGACAATGTAACCGCTGCTGAAATCAGATTTTCTGTGGCAGGTAATTCATTATAAGCAAGTCCCCAGTCACGATTAAATTCAACATTTCTAAGCCTCTCGAGCGGACTAAAACTGGCCTGGGTATATTCATAATAAAGTAAAGTACCCAGCTTTAACTCTTTTGATCCTTGAAATGGCCTGATATGATTCACCGATACCCGTCCGGCAATACCCTGGTCATTACCCTTATCTTTTGAGGAGAAAGTATTGATGTCTTTTGTGCTCATGGCAAATTCGCTGCGTACGATCAAATTCCCTTCCGCATAGTCAGCGCCAACAGAAACCATCTGTTGTTTTTTAGGTGCAATAAGTAAGGTTGCAGGCACATAATTTCCCTGCCGGTTTCCCAGTGAATCCGGGGAAACCCATCTGTAAACCTTTCCATTAGCGCTAACTGCCTGGTCCAAAACATAGTTTCCCTTTCCTGCCTGTACTTCTATAAATCCAAGGTTGTAAAGATTGGATGAAGGTTGTGGGGAATACACATAGATCGAGTCTGTTTTTCCAAAATATGTGGTGTCCACTTTGGCGTATAGGATCTTACCAACAGCAAAAGTATCTTTGGTTGCGGAGGGATAATAAGCGTACTGAGTACTGTCGCCAAGGTCTGCCAGGAATTGTTTCTGGTTGTTGTCGAGCGTCTGGTTCAACGGAGAATTTTTTGCGTCGTTGTTGTTATATGCACCGACCCTTAATTTTAATTTATTGTTGAGGGTAACCTCGTCTGTCACGAATAACTGTGCGTTCAGGTAATTTCTATCTGCATATTCAAACTCCACCTGCAATCTTTTGTCTTTAGTGATCATTCGTTTAGGCGTGAACGTTATTTCGGCCGTATTGTAATTGATCACATAATCCTGGTCTTCTCCCCGCTGCATCAGCTCACCATCTATCCAAACGCGTTCCGTTCCTGCCAGTACAATAAAAAACAGTTCATTGTTGGCACCGGTAAGCCTGTAGGGACCCTGGTTGCCTTCAAGTCCCTGAAATACATTCCGGGTGAATTTACCTTTAGCCACGGCGCCACTCAGCAATACTTTGTTGGACGTTGTTTTCCCGATCCGATTTTCCGTTTCATAGGCAACACCCTGCAGTCGTTTGTAGAAATTGAGGTAATAGCTGGAAGTCTGCCGGATGTCAATATCGCCTATGCTAAATCTCCATTTGTTCTTAAAAAACTGGATATAGACCTGGTCAAATTCGTTTAGGTTTTGTGTGTTGCCATCGGGCTGAAGTGGGATGTTGTTATCTGTTATGGCAGCCGCAATCTGTATACTGTCTCCAAGATAGCCATTAAGCTGAAGGTTTAAGCTGGAGTTAACGGATACGTCCTGCTGGTTGCCGAAACTAATACCCCTTCCAAAACTACCGTTGTAAGTGATATTGCCAAAGTCGAAGAGGCTCTCATCAATTTCTTTCTTATTCCGGAATTCCAGGGGCTGCACCACAAATTTGCCCATGACGGTATCAAATTTCATACGTTGTGCTGGCGCATTCAGTCTGCCGTAGAATACCCGGAAGCTAACGGGAACGCTGTCTGTTTCCGGCAACTTTTTCCAGGTCAGTACACTATTTACCAGGTCAACCTGGTACCACGATGTATCAATACCGGGAATGCTGACACTATTAGGAATGATACTAAAAGAATCAAGAGCAATTTGTCCGATACGCACGGGGATCCATATTTTCCTCAGGTTAGACGAAGAGGGTTTTTGAGCCCGCACTATACCAGACAACATCACCAGGACCAGCAGCCATATTACCCGCTTCCAGATCAAGAGGTATGCATTTTTCTATAAATGCCTAAAAATAGGATTTATTGCGTAAGAGGCTGTATTTCAGGCTGCAGGACACAAAAAAGCGGAATATTGGTCATATTCCGCTTTTTGAGCGCCCCTTCGGTATCCCTGTCCAATTGGAAAACATGGTGGCAAAAAACTATTTACCCTACAATTTTCATGGTATCCGGGTTCCAATTGATAATTTTTGACTTCTCGTAGCTCAGGTTTGCCAATACCGCAGGCCCTGCTGCACGCAGCCCAAAAGTAGCATCCTCAACTACTTTCTTTCCTGTGCGAATGGCCTCAAAAAAGTTTACAAAGTGATCATACCTGTCGTCATAATCATTAGGTGCGGAAAATTTCTTTTCCGTGGGTTTAGGTTCCTTCTTATCCTCCGCGGTATAATGTTTTTCGTACCACTGGGCGTACTCTTTTTGCTGTGCGGCTGAGAAAGTGGAATAACTGTCGTAGCCGTCAAAACCTGGTGCTTTAGCCAGTTTGGCATTCCGCATGGTAAAACTGTTTCCCTGTAATTCAAGCACACCTTCCGTGCCTGTAATACGGGTTCTTCCTCCACCCCCGGATCCATCAGCAAAATTGACCCTTAGCGCCATTTGGAAAGGAGCATGATGTTGAGTTTTGGGATAGTCCATAATGGCTGCCATTACATCGGGAACATCCCTTCCGTCTTTCCACATGCTCAACTGACCTGCAGAAAAAATTCGGGTTGGACCATTGGAATCCATGGCATGATGGACAGCTGAAATGAGGTGCACAAACAAGTCTCCTGCAACACCGGTGCCGTACTCTTTATAATTGCGCCAGCGGAAGAACCTTGTGGCATCAAATGGTCTTTTTGCTGTATCTCCAAGGAAACGATCCCAGTCTACCGTTTGTGGTGAGGCATCTGTGGGAATAGAATATTGCCATGCGCCCATAGCACTATACCTGTCATTGATCGCTTCAATCATATTGACTTCACCAATCGAGCCTTCCTTAATCAATTTTTTTGCTTCTGCAAGCGCCACACTGGATACACCCTGGCTTCCCACCTGGAACACCTTACCGGATTCCTTTTCTGCTTTGATCACTGCTGCACCATCTTCCACATGTTGAACCATGGGTTTTTCACAGTAAACATTTTTGCCTTTTTTGAGTGCGGCGATGGAAATGTGATCATGCCAGAAATCAGGCACTGAAACGATGACAGCATCGATATCCTTGCGCTCAAGAATCTCCCGATAGTCCCTTGTCGTAAAAATATGGTTACCATATTTTTCCTTACAACGTTGTAGCCTTCCGTCATATAAATCACAAACGGCAACCAATTCAACACCAGGAACTTTCAGTGCAGTGTCCATATCATAATGGCCAATGATGCCCATTCCAATTCCGGCAATTTTAATATTATCTGCTGAACTGACTTTTTTTACAGAACTGAGTATATGAATCTTTTCTTCTCCAAGGGCAGCAAGTGAACTGGCAGATAATAAGCCTGCAGTACCTCCTAATTGTCTAATGAATTTTCTTCTTGATGACATAAGCAATTGTTGTTTTTTGTAAATTATTGAAATCGGCTCAGATTCTGTCACAGTCCGTATACTTTCTTTCCACCTACATAAGTAGCCGTTATTTTTACGTCTTTAATCTTCTCGGGCAACACTTTAAAAAGATCTTGATCTAACATCACAAAATCAGCGAGTTTGCCTTTTTCCAGGGATCCCTTCGAATGTTCTTCGAAAGAAGCATAAGCACCTCCATTAGTGTAAGCTTTAAGTGCTTGCTCCACGCTAATTTTTTGTTCAGGAATCCACCCTCCGGGGTTTTTATTGTCCAGTGTTCTCCTGGTTACCGCTGCATAGATGCCTTCCAGCGGAGAAGGTGGTGCAACAAACCAGTCACTACCAAATGCCAGCGTGACCCCGGCACTTTCGAGGCTGTTGAATGCATAGGTAGTCCGGGATCGTTCCATACCAATAAAGTTTTCTGCCCAGCTACCGTCATCTATAGCATGGTATGGCTGCATGCTGGCAATGACGTGAAGATCGGCAACCCGCTTAATGTCATCCGAATGTATATGTTGTAGGTGTTCAATACGGAAACGCCTGTCGCGTGGACCGTTGTCCCTGGCGACTGCCTCAAAAACATCAAGTTGCGTTCTGATTGCCCTGTCTCCAATGGCATGGATCATCACCTGAAGTCCATTTGCATCAGCTTCTTTGATAAACTTGAAAAGTGAATCACGTGGCGTCACGAGCAGACCCTTATCTGATGGCTTATCGGAAAATGGCTCTAGCATGGCAGCAGTGTGTGCACCCAGTGAACCATCTACATATCCCTTCAATCCGCCAATTTTAAGCCACTTATCACCATTGCCTTTTGTTTTTACGGTATCCCTTAGTCTTGCCCAATCAGAAAGTGGCATAACGGAATAGATCCTTAACGTGAGTTTTCCCTGGTCGTGCATTCTTTGGAAGACTTCCTGTTCTGACCAGTCGTATCCCATATTTTGTATTGACGTTATACCTGAGGATGCAAATAATTTCATCGCAGCCTCCATTGATTTATCTTTTATTGAGGCAGGGGGTTGTGTAATGTTGACAGCTATAACCCCCATTGCATTATCCTTAAAAATTCCCGTAATTTTTCCATATTGATCCCTATAGACTTCACCGCCAGGAATATCTTTTATATCATCAGTAACGCCGGCTATTTTCATCGCTGCGGAATTAGCAAGTCCGATGTGTCCATCTGTTCTACTAAGCCATAAGGGATTATTTGGTGTAACTGAATCGATCCATGAAGCTTGTGGAAGTTCGCCGCCCCAGTTCTGGTGGTTCCAGATACCACCTGTTATCCAAACACCGGGAGGCAGGGTCCTTGCATATGCGGCAATACGGCTAATGAAATCTTTTTTGCTGGCCACATCCCTCAGTTGTACAGCAAGCAGACTATATCCGCCGTCGAGCATGTGCACGTGTGCATCAATAAAACCAGGAACAATCATTTGTCCACCGGCATCTATAACTTCTGTACTGTCGGAAATGAAATTTTTACACGTAGCACTATCGCCCACAAAAATCAATGTGTCCCCACTGATGGCCATAGCTTCAGCCCAGGGACGGGCGGTATCTCCAGTCCAGATATGTGCATTGAAAACTGCAACACGGGCGTGTTGATTAAGGTTGTTGGTACAGGAAAAGTAAAAGAAACCAAATAAGAGACAGATGAATGAATACTTCATCCATAAATATAAACCTTATTCGTCTCCGCTCATGGATGCCGCAAAGTATTCACGGTTCAACCTTGCGATGTTTATCACCGAGATCTCTTTCGGGCATTCTGCTTCGCATGAGTAGGTATTGGTGCAACTACCAAAGCCTTCTTTATCCATCTGGGCGATCATGCTGATCACGCGGCTCCGGCGTTCGGGTTCACCCTGGGGTAAAAGTCTGAGGTGAGAAACTTTTGCCGACACATAAAGCATTGCAGAAGCATTCTTG
>JANMMA010000474.1:0-4262 GCA_031372815.1 Sphingobacteriales bacterium | reverse complement strand
CTAAAAACCCAATGGCAACTGAAGGTATTGAAGCAAGCATTTCAATCACTGGTTTTAAAATAGCTTTTACATTAGGATGTGCAAATTCCGATAGGAAGGCCGCACAAAGGATCCCTAGTGGAATGGCTATAATCATGGAGCCGGTTGTAACCAATGCAGTACTGAATAACAGTGGAATAATACTGTATTTGCTTTTTATACTACCAGGATCCCATTGCGAGCCGGTAAAAAAATCAATTGGATTAATATTAAACAGGAAACTTATACCATTATAAAACAACATAAAAAAAATTCCTCCCAGCAGTACAATAACTGAAATGCCTCCAGTTTTAAAAATAATTTTAAACATGGTGTCAATTCGTTCTCTTTTGCTAGTAGTCATGTCTCTTACTTTACGGAATAGTATCCAGAAGCTAATATTATTTTTTGTGCGGATGCCTTTTTTTCAAATTCCAGAAATGGCCTGATATATTTATAAGATCCTGTCTTGTAATACTGAAAAAGCGGTCTTTGGAAATAATACCTTCCTTGAGAAATCATTTTAATATCTAATGGCGAAATAGCTTTATTTCCTTTTTCAGAATATATTGATAATGCCTTTATTTCCTTATTACCGCCATATTTAACATACCCTGCTCCTACATATCCAATACCGGAAGGATCAACACTCACTGATTCCAGGATCTGCGCATTCCCATTCATTTGTTTTGAACGTGGAGAGAATTCAATATTTAGTATGTTACAGATATATTCGTGGGTCCCCGAATTACTTTGTCTGCCATATATTGTAATAGGTAAATCCTTGCTTGTTAGGGAAGACCAGTTTTTATAAGTACCATCAAGGATTTTTCTTAAATCATGTAAAGCAATTGAATCCAGTGGAAGGTTTTTCGATACTATAAAGGC
Source organism: Sphingobacteriales bacterium (assembly GCA_031372815.1). Lineage (GTDB taxonomy): Bacteria > Bacteroidota > Bacteroidia > Chitinophagales > Chitinophagaceae > Pollutibacter. Next base: position 3,356 of record JANMMA010000474.1, on the reverse strand, counting down.
AATGGCATCCTGAGCAAAAATAAAGGAATCAACCTGTAAATTTTTTCGTTGAAAAAGTTCTACTTCTTCTGCATTGATATTGCGGGAGGAATTAGCAATGTCACCTGTTCCATTCAACAGCGACGCTATACCAAGGCCTGAACCGCCGCCTGAGATAGAAATAAAAATATCGGGATTTTCTTTATGAAAGGATTCTGCCAATTGAACAGCAAGATTTACTTCAGTATCTGATCCCTTGATTTTGATCGTCTGTTTGTTTCTTGAACATGATAGAAACATTATAATAAGGAACAGATATAAAAATCTCAACATGCAACCCGGTTCAACTGATAAGTAAGTTCAATTTGAGCGAATTACCTAGGGAAAATTATTTGCATTTTGTTATCTAATTATTAATTAATTGTAAATAGTGTAGTGAAAAACTCAGCGGGGGTTATAAATTTATCCCACCGGCAGCTTCAATTCGCTGGCCATTTATCCATGTCGATCCTTCGGTACATAAAAAAGCTAAAACACCACCTATGTCATCAGCATTACATAGACGATTTGTTTATTTATTGGATTCAACGTATTTTTTGAAATTATCCAATATGGCCTGCCAACCCTGTTGCTGCATTTCTAAAGAATTTTCCGATTCGGCTTCAAAAGTTTCCTCTATCGAGGTCTGGTCTTTATTAGGGGTAAATTCCACCACAACTTTTCTTCCGTCTGCAAGGGTATACTCAATCTTGTCATTGGTGAGCACAACATCATATGTGCCTTCAAAATCAAACCCCATACTACCGTCCCGGGACTCCATCCGCGACTTAAATTTGCCTCCTGTTCTTAAGTCATTGACAGACATTGGCGTATGCCAGTCTTCACTGGCATTATTCCATCGCATAATATGATCAGGTGTAGTCCAGTATTCCCAAACTTTTTCAATGGGTGCTTCAACAACCGCTCTAACGGTCACAGGTTTTTTTTCCATATATGGTATGTTAGTTCAATAAGTGTTTTAAGCTTCCCAGCCTTGCAGTATTTACTTATTGTTAGAAATCATGTGCCAACAAACCATCCAGGTGTTATTTTCATACTTAACGTCCCGATTTTTTATATTTCTGGACCATGTCGCCAAGTATATCTGTAACATATATGCTCCCTTCCTTATCTACAGTGATATCATGATATCTTGCTGGCTTTGCATCAATGTTGGTGGCCCGGCCAAACCTTGTCAGCATATTACCTGCAGTATCATATTCCATGATATTGGATCCCTTACTAAAATATTTCATCACCACTAAATAATCTATTGCCAGCAGGTGTTGGTTTTCAGGGTCAATGGAAACGGAATAAAGATTTTCCATTTTTTTGTCGGTATACACTTTGAGCAACTTACCATCCTTGTCAAAAACCTGCACCCTGTCGTTCTGCCTGTCTGCTACATACACGTTTCCGTTTTGGTCGATATCGATACCATGAGGAACATTGAATTCGCCCGGCTTATTGCCTTTTTTGCCCCATTCACCAATGTACTTTCCCTGAGGGGAATATTTAACGATTCGGGAATTGACGTACCCATCGCTGATATATATGGTTCCGTCTTTCGCAACAGCAACATCGGTAGGCTGGTTGAACCGGAGTGAATCGCTACCTGTTTCGCGGGTGAGTCCGAGTTTCATCAGCAACTTACCCTCATGGCTGAATTTAAATACTTCCTGAAGCGAAACATCCGTGACCCAAACATTATTATCATGATCAACAGTAAGGCCGTGGGGCATGATAAATAGATCGGCACCCCAACTGTTTAGGAGCCTGCCGGTTTTATTATCCAATATCATAATAGTATTTCGGGAGATCAGTGTATCAGGGAAAGGATCTGTCCATTTACGGCCAGTTCTGTTGAATAACACTATATTTTGACTGGTGTCGATGTCGATTCCTGAAGGCTGGCTTAGTCCGGCGATGCTAGTCTGTGGCCAAAAAGGGTCTAGGTAATAGCCAGTTTCAACAGGTGGAACAGGCTTTTGGAAACTGAATGTGAAAATATGGATCAGGGCAACCAGGAATAGGCCCCGAATTATGGATTGCATAATATTATATTTTTATTGCAGGCTAAAATAGCGAAAGAACACTGGCTTTTGATATTCCACAATGTTGCATACACTGTAAATTTTGGGCCTGTGAATGATAAAAGGCGTATTTTGGTGAAACCTGTTTAAAACGATTGTTTATGAAACCCGCACTAAGTTTACTAATGATTTTGATGGTTAACCTCCTGGCCGCCCAAACTAAAATACCTGCTGCCGATATACAGATCAAACTTGCCATACAAGCCGCACCTGAAGAAAAAAGAGAAGGTGCCAAAGTGTACGGATATGATAGTAAAGGCGTCTTTACTGTATTGCGACAAGGTACTAATGAAATGATCTGCTTAAGTGATGATCCTGCTCAGCGCGGATTCAGCGCTGCCTGCTATCACCAGGACCTGGAACCATTTATGGCCAGGGGAAGGGAGCTCAAAGCATCGGGAAAAGACTTTAAGGCTATCACTGAAGCAAGAGATGCAGAAGCAAAATCCGGAAAGCTTAAAATGAACAGCCAGCCCTCGATCCTTTATGTTTTCACCGCTAAAGATGAGGATTGTGATATGGTCAATGGAACAGTGAAGGACGCATACCTGCGTTATGTAATCTATATACCTTATGCTACCTCTGTTTCAACGGGCCTTCCCCTAAAACCCGGTGCTCCGGGTATGCCGTGGATCATGGATCCCGGAACACCAAGGGCGCATATTATGATCAATCCCCCTGCTACGGTTAAGCAATAGGCAATCATTGATGATATCTCTTCATCGGTCGTGTAAGGCATGTTGGCCCACCGCCACCCTTAACGCTGATGTCTTCTCCATCATAAACATATACGGTGCAACCCGCATTTTCCAGTGCTGCCTTTGTTTTGGGGTTATTGTTAATCATAAGGCAAACCCGCGGTGCAAGCGCAAGTACATTACAGCCCATGGTATCAAACTCCTCTTCCGTTACTTCTATTAATTCGTATCCGGATTCTAATAGAAAATTACGGAACTCGATAGGCATCAAAGGAGAATAAACAACAGCGAGATTCCGGTCAACCGGACTTAGTATAGACATTAAATGAAATACATCCGAAGGTCCTTTGTAATGAGGTAGTGGTACCGTGACTACCTCAACTTTCATTGGGGAAAGTAGCTCCGTTAACTGACGGATCCCGTCTCTGTTCGTGCGGTAGGTAAGTCCTACCGCCAGGGTATATTCATTGATCCAGGCCACATCACCTCCTTCCACGGTGCCAGGAAATACTATACTGCCCAACACGGGAATGCCAGTTGCTTCAAA
>JANMMA010000420.1:0-1950 GCA_031372815.1 Sphingobacteriales bacterium | reverse complement strand
CCCGGATTCTATTGGCGCTTCCCACGTCAGGGGCCGCAAAGGTAAGGTTTTCAAGCTTCAGTTTCTCTATGTATGGGATAAATATGGCGGAGCTGTCGAGGTGATCCACGGGGATGTCAAAATAGCCCTGTATCTGGGGTGCATGAAGGTCCATTGTGATCACCCGGTCCGCACCTGCTGCTGTAAGCAGGTTAGCTACCAGTTTCGCGCCAATGGCAACCCTTGGCTTGTCCTTCCGGTCCTGGCGGGCATATCCGAAATATGGTATTACCGCGATGATTTTATAGGCGGAAGCACGGCGGGCGGCGTCGATCATCATCAGCAATTCCATGATATTATCTGACGGCGCAAACGTGCTTTGCACAAGGAAAACATAGTCACCTCGTATACTTTCGAGGAATACAGGCTGAAATTCTCCATCGCTGAAACGCTGGATATTGATCTTTCCAGAAGTTGCCCCGAATTTCTGGGAGATCTTATCTGCCAGGTACTGAGAGCTTGTACCAGAAAAGATTTTGGCAAAAGGGGCGATTCGTTCCATAAAAGTTAATGTGCGGTGAAGATATACATTAGGCTAGTTGGAACAAAAAGAAAGGTCCCGGAAATGTGGCACTTCCGGGGCATTGGGCATAAGATGTTGATGACGACTATTTTATCGTCGTGACCATAGCTGTTGTTCCGGTGGAGGAACTTTGCTGACTGGCCTTTTCTGTAATCGCCGGGAACTTCTTAGGGTTTACGGCACGGTATACAGACGAGCATATAAAAACGGAAAAGATCAATACTACGCAGTACATGCCTACGCAAAATAGGAATGGCTGCAGGGAGCCAAATACCAGTTGTCGGTTAGTTTTTTTCATAGCGATCGAGATTAAGTTCTTCGAATAGGATAATTGGATATTCTGAAACGAAACTAAAGCACTAAATATTATGAGCCTAGAGAAGAACTACCCTATTTTAAGTTGGGCTAAAGACGAAAGACCACGCGAAAAACTACGCAGCAAAGGTGTAAATATGCTGTCGGATGCTGAATTGCTGGCTATTCTCCTGCATCATGGTACCCGAGAAAAAACAGCTGTCGACCTTGGCCGCGAGCTGTTACAACGCAGTAAACAAAACCTCGGTGAACTGGGCAGGCTTTCATACCATGAACTATTGAAAATTAAGGGTATAGGAGAAGCTAAAGCAGTGACCATCCTGGCCGCGCTGGAACTGGGAAGACGCCGGCATGCAGCAGAAAGCCTTGACAAGCCTATGATTTCCGGTAGCGGTTCCGTGGCCCGGTACCTGCAGGCATTATTCAGTGACCACGATCATGAAGTTTTTGCGGTATTGTTTCTCAACAGGGCCAATAAAGTGAACCATTTCGAGATCATCAGTTCTGGAGGCATGAGTGGAACAGTGGCAGATCCCCGGATGATATTGAGAAAAGCACTCGAGGAAAAAGCAGTTAGTATCATTCTTTGCCATAACCACCCTTCTGGCAACCTTAGGCCAAGTCATGCCGACAAAGAACTGACCCAGAAGATCCGTGAAGCCGCACGATTTTTCGATATTTCAGTCCTTGATCATATCATCGTCAGCAATGAAGGATATTTCAGTTTTGCGGATGAAGGAATTATGTAAATGTGTAAGTTAACCATAAGTAGTTTTATATTTTAGGCAGTTAAATTCTGCAAAATTTTTTGTTACTTTCAGGTTGATTAAAAAAAAATAAAGTATGTCGGACCAACCACAGACCCAGCTCAATATAGAGATCACAGAAGAAGTTGCAGAAGGATCTTATGCAAATCTTGCCATTATCACTCATAGCCATGCAGAGTTTGTCATTGACTTTGTAAACGTAATGCCCGGTACTCCCAAAAGCAAAGTTAAATCCCGGATCATTCTCACTCCACAACATGCAAAGCGTCTTATGAAAGCGCTGGCGGATAATATCCAAAAATTTGA
>JANMMA010000392.1:0-7154 GCA_031372815.1 Sphingobacteriales bacterium | reverse complement strand
CCCATTAGGATGGATGATATAGGAATTTTTCCTTGATGCCCTATCGGAGAAGCCGCCGGAATTAATAATATATTCTTTAAAATTCAGTTTCCTATCATACCTGACAAGCGTTGGGTATAGTACCTCTCCGTTTACCCTAACTGTCTGCAATTGTTTTGGTATCCTCAGGGTATCACCGTCATTCAGCAAAAGGTCAAATTTCGATCCCGCTTCTGCCAGGATTTCTTCCAGGTTGATGCCCACGATGTCAGATTTTTTAAGTCCGAAATCTGTTACTTCAGCTTTAATTATTTCTGTAGCAACGCCTGATTCCAGGTTTTGCTTCACCAGGTTTCTGACACCCTGTTGTAAGTTGGCAAGTTCTGTTTTTGTAAAGCTCCTTGTCCTCGCGAGTACAGCCCCTTTGACATATGCTTCCGATGTAAGCCCACCCGACCTTTTTACCAGATCCGAAATTCTGTCGTTCTTTCCCTGCAACGTATATTTTCCGCCATACAAAACTTCTCCTTCGATGACTACATTTTTCTGCACATAATAGCCAGGCGCTGTCCTGACAACCACTTCATCAAAAGGAAGCAAGGGGAAAGGGGATAATCCGGAACTATCTTTCAAACCACTATTGAAATCCTGCTGGAAGATTAGCGCCGTTTTAATTTGCTCCGGGTCTTGCTGTACCAGGTAATCTTTAACCCTTCTTGAGACTTCAATTTTTTTTAGTGATGAGGATTCTTTCAAGCCTCCTGCCATCAGGACGAGGTCTTGTATCTGCATACCTTCTTCAAAAAGATAGGTACCCGGTACTGTTACTTCACCGTCAATTTTTACATAATAAGCTTCCTTAAGGTCAAATTTAGAATAGATGATGATTTTATCTTCTTTTTGAAGCGTGATATCCTGCATCATTCCGCTCATCAGCTTTCCCAGGTCAAAAGAAATAATTTCAGGACTGAGATCAGATTTCAATCGGTGAATATTTCCACGGTCAATGTAGGCATCCTCACGAATACCATCCGCTTGGGTAATTAACGTTTTAAGGGTCATTCCATCCTTTAATTCATATTCGCCCGGACGGTATACTGCACCGCTTAAGCTGATCCGGTTGGCAAAACGGCTAAGTATTTTGCCCACTATATAATTATCACCTTTTTCTGGGATCAGCACAGATAGATCATCACCGGTAACTGTGGAAATTTTTCTCTCCGTAGCTGTATTCCTGTAAACCTGAATCCTCGAAGTATATGCCTGGTCTGTGAAACCACCGGCATAAAGTATGATCGTCTTCATCGTTTCGCCAGCAGCAACATCATATAGTCCCGGCTTCTTGACCTCACCTTTCAGCTCGATTCTTTTTCCGTACGCGTTTATTTTTATAACATCCTGGTCCATAAGCCGTATATCCTTTTTTCTGTTACCATTAACCAGGTAATCATAAATATCAAGCTCGGCAACTGTTGCATTGTTGCGAATTACCTGTATGTTCCGAAATGATCCATTCGGGCCCGGGCCACCGCAGGCGTAAAGTGCATGAAATGCTGTTGCTACTGATGGCAGTGTGTAGGTGCCTGGCAAATTTGCTTCGCCGATTACGGTGATTTTTATACTCCGGATTGCTCCCAGGGTGACATCTACAGTCGTTTTACCTGTGCGGATGGCTGTGTAAATAGTAGAAGTTAATTTTTTAACGATAGCTTTCTTAGCCTGTTCAATGGTTAAGCCATTTACCTGGACGGGTCCGGCTACCGGTATCCTAATCAGTCCTTCAGGCGAAACTTTCAATGCATAATTTGCTTCTGAATTTCCTGAAACATCGATCAGTAATTCGTCATTTACAGAGAGCTGGTAATTTGTTGGCGTGGGTATATTAAGATTTGGTTCAAAACTTATACGAGGATTATTGAATACGGAGAACCCAAAATTTCTTGATGTCAGTTCAGCAAATACCTGGTTATATTCCATGAGTGGTTTCATCTCCAGCTTCGTAAGAGAATCCTGGACTTTTCTTGCTCCAGGGCTGTTAGTTTTACCATCACTAGCAGGTTTAAGCGCATACCTGTCCATAGACTGGATCCTGTTTTTTAGTTTGGAAATTTCGGAAGTACTCATTCCACGTTGTAAAAGCAAAGGATCCAATTGGTTAATATTCATTCCTGATCTTGTCACCTCCAGTAGGAATCCCCTTACTTGCGCATCAGATAATTCGTCCACCCTTATCGAACTTAAATCTTCATATGACTGGCCGGTCAATGATGCAGGTAGCCAAAGCAGAAAGGATAACAGCGCCACCAGTATCCTTTTCCCTTGCGGAATATGTAACACAGAATCGAATAGATGCATTGGTACGGAATTAAAGAAAATTAGTCTTGAGAATCCTGGAAGTGAGTATATGAATCACAAGGCAATCCTGATTTTGTGCAAAAGTGTGGAGAATGCGGCATTGCAAAATTAATATTGCATTAACCTTATATTAATTCCATATTTATTCGATGAAAAAGACATTATTTTGGCCGCTACTATGCCTAGTCGTTACCTGATTGATCATCGCTTACTTTTTATATTCGGGTATTTTTTTTATTTGTTTACACCCTATATCGTGGGGACAGGTGAAATGTTTGAAGGATATCCCGGTGTGGAATTATTCCAAAGCCTTTTTCAACTCTTGCCGCCGGAAAAACTCCGAATGTACATTATCATTTCCCTGGCTTGGCTTCCTGCTTTTTTTCTGGGACATTTCGCTTTCCAATTGTTCGTTCCGGGTCAGGTCAGGATAAAAAAATTCCCTGCAACATCGGTAAGCCTTTCGGTTCCTTATGTGGCCACACTACTGTTTATGGCGCTGTTTGTATTCACCTTCCTGGCCAGAAATTCAATTTTTGGTAATTATTCCAATTATGATGTGGGAGCAAGGGGCAAAATGTCGACCCTGCTGGTGATTTTTAATTTCTTTATGGTTTATCTGTTATTGAGTGTCAGGGGCAGGCCTGCAATGATGATAACAGGTGCCGTTGTTACGGCCATAGTTTTGTTGGCAATGGGTGGAAGGATGTACGTTTTCCAGTCCTTTATTGTTATCCTCATATATAAAACATCTTTTTCTCAAAGAAAGTGGACCTTTTTTCAGATTGCCTTGTTTTCGGTGATGGGATTGCTGATCGGAACTGCATTTGGATTGTGGAGAATGGGATCATCATTTCAAATCGGGTCAGCAGCCTATTCATTTTTTGCTGAACCAACTTTCACCTGGTTAAGCACCACTTCATTCCTGATAAACAATGAAATCAAACTACTGAACTGGCCAGCCAATTTTCTAAGTTCATTTTTGAACCTCGTTCCCAATACCATTGTCAGCCTCAAACCCTACCTGGCATCACTGGAATCGATGGCTTACGGGTATAAGAATCCTCTGGGTGCCGACAGTGCATGGAGTACATTCGTGATTAATTTTGGAAGTGTAGGGTCTGTGATATTTATTTTTTTCACAGGGTTTATGTTAAACTTTCTGCGTTTTAATTCCGCCAGGAGCCGCTTTGGAGCAGTTTATTATATTATGGTATGTGGCATTATCCCTTTCCAGTTTTTTCGTGATGGCTTCTTCATCCTTAATAAGCAATTATTCTTTAATTTTCTCATATTCCCTGCCGTAATACTCCTGTTGATCAGGTTCATGATTTTCCTTCAGGATAAATGGCTTAATGAAAAAAGGCTTAAGGATTCAGTTATCATACCATAAGTGTTTTTACTTATATAAATGAGTGTCAGATCATTTTTTTCACCCTTTGTAGTAAATTACGGAAGGACACCGGGTTCAGGTTTTTTTTGACTTCTGATGTCGTTAATTGTTGAATACTATCCTGTGTTTCCGAATCTGACTTTTTCAATTCATCGGGAAGGTGTCTGTGAATTTCATAAATAATGGCTTCTTTTATTTTTTTCTGGAACCGGCAACTCGTGTAAATATTGAAGTTTTCATAGATAAATATCATCGCAATGATTTTATCGTAGCCATTATGGGTGCCTGATATTCCGGTATCATGTATCCTGTAAACACCCATTATTTCATTGAGATACATTACCGGCCCCCTAAGAGACAATAGTAAAATAAAGGGGATATCACCGCTTTTGCAATGTTTGAACCAGTCGGGCAATACAAAATCCTGGTACTTTCGGATCATTACTGAAGTGGTAGGGATGAACCACTGGCTCAACAGGTCTTCGGTTATGAAAATATTCTTCTCCAGCGACGAATGGTAGGGTCTTTCACCTTTTGATTGATTCCTGGTGAAAATCATGTTTACATTGTGAAAGCAGGTACTGAAGGCGGGATTTTGGAACAGGAAGTCATGCTGTTTCTGAAGTTTATTGTTGTCTATCCAATAGTCATCACCTTCAGTGAAAGCTATGTATGAACCTTTGCAACGTTGAAACGTACGTATAAAATTGTTCATCATTCCCAGATTCTGTTCTTCTGGAAGAAGAGAAATTATTTCCGGATGCTGATCGCGGTATTGTGCACAGATTTTCCTGGTTTCATCCGTGCTGCAGTCTTCACCGATAACAATTTCAAACGGAAAATCTGTCTGTTGTGATAGTATACTATCAAGGGTTTCTGCAATATATTGCTGGTGATTATAGGTGATCACGCATATACTTACCATGATTAACCATTTTGGCTTTTTATAATCCTTGCAGGTTCGGGAGCTACGAGTGAATGGTCAGGTAGATCTTTTCTGATAATGGCACCGGCAGATACTGTGCAATGGTTTCCAATCCTGACTTTGGGCAGTACTATAGCGCCGGGACCTATGAAGCAATGATCACCAATCGTAACATCGCCCATCAGCATTACCCCCGGTGCTAGTTCACAGTAGTCGCCCAGGATGCTTTCGTGGCCCATATTAGAAGTTTTATTTAAAAGGCATCCAATGCCCGTCTTTACATTGGGTTCAATGATCACATGGCTTAAGATGGTTGTTCCCTGTCCAAATTCAGTACCATAGGGACTCACTTCGGAAAGTGGGCTCACAAATGAAGTGAGTATTCCCCCCATTGCCGTAAACCTTTCGCTTATAGCTTTTCTGGCGCCTTTTGAACTACCTATACATAGCATGAATTCTTTTGACCTCGTTTGGAAATATTCCTTTACTTCATCATCATTTTTGAAAAGTGGATACCTGTCGGAAATAAACGAAAATTTTGTCCCGGTTTCACTCCAAAATGCCAAATCCGGAAGTTCCATCTGTATCAGGTCCGTAAAAATTTGGGTGGCTAAACCTCCTGCTCCGATAATTAGCATAAATAGTTTCTTTGTTTATTCATTGTTTTGAGCCCTTAATATCAGCCTGCAGGTGAAATCCACTTCTTCCCTGTTTATGGTATCATAAACCGGGAGACAAAGCACCCTTCTGCTGATGTCATCACAAACACTTAAGGCTTTTTGCTTTACAAAGTGTAACATATTAAGTCCTGGGTAAAAGTACCTCCTTGGAAAAATCCAGTGACCTTCCATAATCTTTACAGCCTTCAGTAATGCTTCTTCACTCTGGAAAATCAACGGGAAATATGCATAGTTGAAATCGCACTGTTCATTAATTTTTATGGTGTTTCCGTGTATATATTTCATCCAGAATGAATAGTACTCAAATACTATTTTTCTCTTTACAATTATGGAGGGAACATATTTCAGGTTTACGAGACCCATCGCTGCATGGAATTCTGAGTTTTTTCCATTAATTCCTACTTCTGCAAAGTCAGACGGGCCATTATGCCCAAAATTTCTCATATAGACCATCTTCCTAAGTAAATCGGGTTTACTGGTGAAAACAGCACCGCCTTCTATTGTATGAAATAATTTTGTGGAGTGAAAACTCGCAATGCTTATATCACCGTATAAAAAAATACTTTTCTTTTTATACAGGGTTCCAAAACAATGTGCGGCATCAAAAATTACTTTGAGGTTATGTCTGTTGGCAATAGCCTGTATGGCATCGATATCGCATGGATTTCCATAGGTGTGTGTAGCCAGAATGGCCGTTGTCGCCGGGGTAATACAGTCTTCAATTTTTGACGGATCTATATTTAAGGAATGTGGATCAATATCAGAAAACACCGGAGTACATCCTTCCCAGATAATAGATGATGTGGTAGCAATATAACTGAAAGGTGTGGTGATGATTTCACCGGTAAGTTCCAGGGCGTTAATTGCCAGTTGAAGGGCAATTGTGCCGTTGGTGACATAGAGCAGGTGATCTGCACCAAGGTATTCTTTCAGCCTCAATTCAAGTTCGTTTACAAGCGGACCATTGTTTGTTAACCAGTTTCGCTCCCAAATCTGCTTTAGGTAAACCTCATACTCTTCAATGGGCGGAAGGAATGGTTTGGTTACTGTAATCATGCGAAGTTGTTGAGCGTTTCAAAACGCGAATTGCAAAGGAATTTTATTTGAATGGAAAAAAGTGTTGATAAATGTTTATTCATATTTAGTTAATATGAAGTGTTTAGTTTCGATCCCGCGGACAAAACGGGTCACAAGATGTTACCTGGTTGATATATAAGCAAAATTGATCCTGCGATTTAAATTTCTATATGCTTGAGGTTGATGCGGTTTCAAAGATGTACAGGATTGGTAGCACGGGTACCGGTTCGCTAGCACGTGACATTCAGTCTTGGTGGAACAATATTACCGGGCACGGTGACGTACATGTTCATTCGCCAGAAGTAAATGATCATTCAAAAAAATCGCGGACAGGTTATGTATGGTCCCTAAAAGACATCAGTTTCGAATTATCTGAGGGTGATGTGCTTGGTATCATTGGCAAAAACGGAGCTGGAAAATCTACCCTGTTGAAGATCATTTCAAAGATAACCCGACCCACAAGTGGATGTATCCGCATAAATGGGAGAGTGGTTTCTTTGCTGGAGGTAGGTACGGGTTTTCATCCGGATTTGTCTGGTCGCGAGAATATTTATCTGAATGGCGCTATACTTGGAATGACAAAAGCGGAGATGAACCGTAAGTTTGACGAGATCGTGAGTTTTTCTGAAATTGAAAGATATATTGATACACCAGTGAAGCGTTACAGTTCTGGAATGTATGTCCGCCTTGGATTCGCAGTTGCTGCGCATCTTGAGCCTGAGATTTTGATTGTGGATGAAGTGCT
>JANMMA010000386.1:0-2384 GCA_031372815.1 Sphingobacteriales bacterium | reverse complement strand
AAGGCTTCAGCACACGGACCAGAACTACCTGTCTATTTCGGACTTTGGCCCTTACGAAACAAATCTTTCCGCCGACTCAGCAAAGATCAACATATACAGCCTGTATGCTTCTGGTTTTTTCCACTACAAAAACAGTTTTTTCCTGGAAATGGGAACGCGTATTAACCATCATTCCATATATGGTGATAACATGACCTACACTTTTAATCCTTCTATCGTGTACAGGAACGTCAAAGTGTTTGTAAACCTTTCTTCCGCATTTAAAGCACCTACATTGTATCAGTTGTATGATCCGGTAAGCGGAAGCACCACGCTTAAACCCGAAAGATCTGCTACCGTTGAAGGCGGACTTCAGTATACCGCACTCAAAGGCCAACTTCAGGTGCGGGCGCTGGCCTTCCAGCGTAAACTGAAAGATGGGATCGATTATAGCTTTGTTGATTTTCGCTATTTCAATAACAATAGCGCAAGGGATAAAGGCGCGGAATTTGAAGCTAACTACAAAAAAGAAAAACTGACCGTGGGGTTGAATTATACCTATATAACCGGTGAGGTCAATACAACCAAATACCTTTATGATCCGAATAGCTACAGTTATATTCCAAACGGAGATACCACATACAATTATCAGTTCCGTCGCCCTTCCCATACGCTGAATATGAATGCCGGCTACCATTTTACCAGGCACTTATTTGTTAGCATGAGTATAAGATTCGCAGGGAAAAGGTATGAACCGAGGTATCTCGAATCACCCCTGTTACTTGACGCCTACCAGGTGGCAGGAGTATATGGGGAATATAGTTTTATGGGCAGGTGGAAATTATTTCTTGATGTAAAAAATCTGCTGAATGCAGGTTACACAGATATCTATGGCTTCAGCACCAGGGAAAGAAATTTCATGGCAGGTGCGTCAGTTCAGTTTTGATTACGAATTGCGAATTTCGGATTGCGGATTGCGAATTGCGGATTGGCGAGTTGGCGCATTGGCGGATTGGCGAGTTGGCGCATTGGCGGGTTACGGATTGGCGGGTTGGCGGCTTATATATTTACGATTGGTAATCAAGCGGGGAAATTAAATTCAGATGCTTTTACTTTGTTAGCCGGACAATCGAATTCGCAAATCCGCTAACTCGCCAATCCGCCAATTATTCCATGGCTTTTACCTTAAACGAACTCCTAACTGTTACGTTCACACTGTTTGCAGTGATTGATGTCATCGGCTCCATACCATTGCTAATCAGCCTCAAAGAAAAAATGGGTGTGATCAGGGAGTTAAGGGTTACGTTGATATCAGGATTGTTCATGATCGTTTTTCTGTTTGTAGGTGAAAAATTCCTTCGGATCATGGGGGTGGACGTTGGTTCATTTGCAGTAGCTGGGTCTATCGTAATTTTTGTACTTGGCCTCGAAATGGTTTTAGGTGTTGAGTTTTTCAAAGGAGATCCGAATGCTAAATCAGGCACTATTGTTCCTATAGCCTTTCCGCTAATTGCCGGTTCAGGTACATTAACTACCATAATCTCTCTTCGGGCAAACTATAATGAAACCATCGTCTTGTTAGCCATACTGATCAACCTGGTCTTTGTTTACCTCGTACTTCATTCACTCGACTTTGTTGCGAGAATTTTAGGTACAGCCGGACTTGCTGCAGTCAGGAAATTTTTTGGTGTAATATTGCTGGCCATTGCGGTTAAAATTTTTACTACCAATGTCAGCGGATTATTAAAGTAAAATACATATACAAAATAAATTTCTTATATGAAATCAATATTCTTCCTCCTATTTATTTTAATATTTTCTTCGGGCGTTCCTGCACAAGTCATCAATGTTCCTGGAAATGCACAGAAACATTTCCAGGAACGATACCAGCAATCCACTGATGTCAAATGGCAAAATAATGTTGCTAACTATTCGGTTTCATTTAAGAATTTGGGAGCATCCTGTAAAGCACATTATAATATTGACGGCACCTGGGACTACACTGAAAAGTTCATAAAAAAGGACGAGTCGCCTGAAAAAGTGAAAGAAGCTTTTTCGAAAAGCATATACCGGGACAATAAACTTAAGTCTGTAGTATATGTCGAAAATGCAGATAAGCAGGTGCTTTACCGCTATGAAGTAAAAAAAGGAGTTACCAGGGAATATGTTTTTTTCGACCCCGAAGGAACCCTCATCAAGACCAATTCTACACTTTAGTCGCCCGGATTATCTGGGCAATAACGATTAGCAGTTTTACAAATACGGATTAATTTATTGTAGATTTGCACCCTCAATCGTGGCAATGAAATGCTTTACCCGGTTGATAATCCCGGGTCTCGTAGTACAATGGATAGTATAAGGGTCTCCGAAGCCCTGGATTCAGGTTCGATTCCTGACGAGACCAC
>JANMMA010000377.1:0-14260 GCA_031372815.1 Sphingobacteriales bacterium | reverse complement strand
CAAAAGAAACTATTCCGGTAGATAACACGTCAGCCGTGCGTTATCCCGGTGAACAGACACTGTTGATCCGAACAAAAAGTGAAAAAGTAGGTGTTGAAGTAAATGAAAAAATATGGAACGACGTTTTAAAACTGAAAGCTGGTTAACCAGATATACTAGCAATGGTGAGAATAGAAGCAGATCACTCATGCCTCTGCGGCGCTTTCTGTATATTTACATCCACAATAAAAGCCAATGCCCGAAATACTGAAAGATATCTCCCAACTATACCAGCAATGGAGCAACCTTGCACCAGAACAGATCATTACCCTCAAACAGGCAGGTAGTAATCGTCAGTATTTCAGGATAGTTTCCAGTAACCATAGTTATATTGTTACCTACAACCCAACAAACGTCAAAGAAAACAATGCGTTCATAGAATTCAGCAGGCATTTCCTCAGTAAGCAGTTACCCGTTCCTGAGATTATTCACGTTGACCCGAGACGTACACAGTATATACAGTCTGACCTCGGCGATATCTCTCTTTTCGATATCATGAAGGCCGAAGGATTTACGGATCACGTATTCGACTTGTATAAAAAAACATGCACGCAACTTGCGCGTTTGCAAATTGAAGGGGGAAACCATCTCGACTATAACAACTGTATCGCTACAAAATCGTTCGACAAGCAGGCCATTTATTCGGACCTGTTATACTTTTTATACTATTTTGTTAGGGCGCTTGACCTGCCTTATGACAAGAATCTACTATTGAACGATTTCGACTTGCTCAGCTCCTATTTAATGCAGGAAGAACAGCAATATTTCATGCATCGGGATTGCCAAAGCCGCAACATTATGGTAAAGGACGACCGCATCCATTTTATCGATTACCAGGGCGGTATGGAAGGTGCCCTGCAGTATGATATGGCGTCCTTACTATGGCAGGCGAGGGCTTCATTACCTTACGAATGGAGGGAAGAGTTATTGCATTATTATTTTGAACACGCTAATCATTTACTTGGGCAAAAACTGATCAAGAAGGAATTCATTGCCAATTATGACGGATTTGTATTAATCCGGATGCTACAGACTTTAGGTGCATACGGATTTAGGGGGCTGTTTGAAAGGAAACACTATTTTATTTCCAGTATACCATACGCACTTAAGAATTTGAGGTGGTTCCTGGAGAACAAGAAAATGCCTATTCGCCTACCGGAGTTACAAAAATTACTCAAAGCCATTACTGATGATAAGATAGCCGCTAAATTCGTTACCGTTAAAGCAGGTCATGATTGTCCACTCACCGTAAAAATTTCAAGCTTTTCCTATAAGACAGGGATACCCGAAGACCTGTCAGGCAATGGTGGCGGATTTGTTTTCGATTGCCGCGGCATCCTGAACCCAGGAAGGATTGACGAATTCAAAACACAAACAGGAAGGGATAAGCCAGTGCAGGAATACCTCATCCATAAAACTCAAATGACAGCTTTTTTACAACACGTTTATTCATTGGTGGATATAACGGTAGAAGACTATATTAAGCGCGATTTCAGTAATCTCATTGTAAGTTTTGGATGTACCGGGGGACAGCATCGTAGTGTTTATGCTGCTGATAAATTAGCGGAACATCTTCATGAAAAGTTTGGCGTTAACATCGAGATGCACCACTGCGAACAGGAAAAGAAAAACTGGATCAATCAACCAGCCTGACACCATGAGAATACCCGATGGCACGAAAGCAATGATCTTTGCTGCAGGGCTTGGCACCCGCCTGAAGCCTTTTACAGATAATCATCCGAAAGCCCTTGCCATCGTTAACGGAAAGCCACTGTTAAAACGGAATATTGAGTATTTGATGTCTTATGGTATTCGGGATATTATTATCAACGTCCACCATTTCGCGGATCAGATCCTCGATTTTTTGCATAACGCAAACAATTTCGATTGTAATATTGTGGTATCACATGAGATTGAAGAACCATTGGAAACAGGTGGAGGGCTGAAAAAAGCCGCTTGGTTTTTTGAGTCTGATGAACTGCCTTTTTTTGTGTTGAATGCGGACATACTAACGACGCTTGACCTGAAAAATATTTATGACTTTCACCGGCAAAAAAAAGGCTTGGCAACGCTTGCTGTCACCGAAAGAAAATCGTCAAGAAGTTTTTTGTTTGATATTGATGACCGTTTATGTGGATGGGAAAACAACCAAACCGGCGAACAGAAAATTGTGCGGTATGTCAAGCCATTACATCCTGCTTCCTTTACTACGGTACATTTGATAGAGCCTTCGATGCTGAAAAAAATTCAGCAGCATGGTAAATTTTCCATAATTGAAACCTACCTTGATCTTGCCTCAAAGGAAGATATCTATGGATTCGACCATTCAAACGATATCGTAGTAGATGTTGGCAAACCAGAATCCATTGCCATTGCGGAAAAATATTTTACCTAAAAACCTCTTCCATCATGATTAAGAAAATCGCTTACATTTTACTTGCCCTTTTAGTGATCATTCAGTTTATTCGTCCGGCCCGAAACAGTTCTGAAATTGAAGCAGCAAACTTTATCGGTAAGAAGTATGCCGTTCCGGAAAATGTTGGTGGTATCCTTAGAAAGGCATGTTACGATTGCCACTCAAACAGTACGGTTTATCCATGGTACGCCTATATACAACCTGTAGGATTTTGGCTTGATGATCATGTGAATGAAGGAAAAAAAGAACTCAATTTTTCTGATTTCCTGAGCTATTCTCCCAAAAAGGCTAGGAATAAAATGGACAAGGTCGCGGAAGAAGTCAAGGAAGGAGGAATGCCCCTGGATAGATACACCTGGCTCCATACTAATGCGAAGCTCACCCAGGATGAAAGGGGCCAATTAACAACCTGGGCCGATGATATTTCAAAACAAATTGTAACAGAAAATAATCTGCCTGCAGTAGAACCAAAAAGTCAGGAACAGGATAAGGATTGATGCAGACTGATTGCGCAGCTGAATTACGAATTGCGGAATACGAATTGCGGATTGCGGATTGCGGATTACGAATTGCGGATTACGAATTGCGGATTATTCTTAAAAAATTGTTATGTGTTCTTAACAAGAAGCCTTTGCATAATCCGCAATCCGTAATTCGTAATTCGTAATAATTTTTAGAAATAAATACTTTTCGCTGTCCTGAATGTATTACAGTGCGCATCCACTATACTCCTGATATCAGGGGAATAACCGCCACCCATAGCTACCGAACAGGGAACCTGGTTAGTTTTTAGGGTAGTAAAAACAATTTCATCGCGCTGCTGGCAACCCTTTGGTGTTATTTTTAATTTACCATATTTATCTGTTTCGAGGACATCGACACCCGACAAATAGAAAGCAAAATCGGGCCGAACTTCCTGCATTATTTTATCCAGGTTTACTTTTAGCAACTGAAGATAATTTTCATCTGTTATACCATCAGGCAAAGGAATATCCAGGTCAGACCTTTCTTTGTGGAATGGATAGTTATGTGCACCATGCATACTGAATGTGTATACAGACCCGTTTTCCTCAAATAACTTAGCTGTTCCATTGCCCTGGTGTACATCAAGGTCGATGATCAATATTTTCCTTGCAAGGCTTTTATGGAGCAGACAATTTGCGGCAACAGCAAAATCATTCAATAAACAAAAACCCTCTCCCCTGTCGAAAAAAGCATGGTGTGTACCGCCAGCCACGTTGAAAGAAACACCATCATTTATAGCATAATGACAACAATCAATGGTTCCCTGGGTTATGATAAGTTCCCGCAAAATAAGTTCGGGGGACTGAGGAAAACCGATCTTTCTTTGTTCTGAATCACTTAATCCCTGTTGCTTCAGTTTTTGAAGGTATACTTTACCGTGAGTCATTAGTACAACATCTTCAGGACATTCAGATGGTTCAAAGATTTCCTTTTCGGTAATCGTCCCTTCGTGAAGCAACTGCATAGGAATCAACTCATATTTCAGCATGGGAAACCGATGGCCTTCCGGCAAAGGGTGCGCATAAATAGGATGATAAGCGATCTTCATAAAACTCCCGAAAAGATCAGGGGAAAAGCATATATCAATATAACAGCCATCTTCATACCCCTTTGAATAAAATTTAATGATCCACTAAAATGAGTGAGTTCTCCACTATGGCATAAACGCTTGCATCGCTTTTTGGTTCGATCATGGCTAACCCCGTAAAACGGCTGAAAGCCGGGAGTATAGCATAGGTTGGCGTGAAATAGAAACATGGGAAACGCAACCTCTGCCTGCCATTTCCATGGATGCTGATACCAGGGTGTATATGGCCGCTGATATGATATATATTTTCCTCATCCAGTTGCTGGTCCACATCATGAACAAAACAAAATCCCTCGATCTTCAGGCATTCGTTGTGTACGATCAGGTTCATTGCTTCGAATTGTTTCTTCGAGCGCACATCATGATTTCCCATCACCAGGTGCATTGCCAGTTCAGGGAAATCGTTCCGCCATTTCATAAACCACTCGTGCTCCTGGTTGCTATAGCTGTGGAAAAGATCGCCGACAAATATGATTTCTTTTGGCTGGAAATATTGTACCTGCTGCCATAATCGTTGCAGGTCTTCCCGGTAAATATTTGCGGGAATGGGTATGCCCGACTTACGGAAATGGCCAGTTTTGCCAAAATGAAGGTCTGAAACAATAAGAGTTTTTCTGACTTCCCAAAAAAGGCAACGCTCTGCCGTTAGCCAGAACTGCTGGCCTTTTACTACATATGATACGGGAGGAGTCAACGATAGTCCTTGTTTAAACGGTCCGGTAAGTCCCGCAAAATGCGGGAGGCAAAGTTAACGAAGTTGGGATGTCGCCCCCTTTCAGTTCATTCTTTTCTTTAGCACACTGACCTGCTCCTGCAAATTATTGACAAGACTTGCAAGCTGCGACATATCCCAGGCGGGTTGCGCCGTAACCCTTGACAACACCATCTGTGCCTGCCATAATTCAATCACATCTTCTGTATTAATATGGTAGGGCTGGAACGATGGATTATCGCTCACCATGGTCAGTTTATTTTTCGCCTTATTATTTTTCACAATACGTTTATAGACAATGCCTTCATTCCGGCTTACTACAATATATGCCTGGCTGTTACGGACCTCTTCAACGGATTCCACTTTCTCACCTACGATCACAGACCCACTTGGCGTGGGAAGCATAGAATCACCTATGATTTCAAATGCCCGGTATTGACCCGCTCCCAGCATTGGGAGGGTAAACGTATTTAGTTCGTCGATGAACTCATGGTCCGCATATCCTGCCAGGTAACCGGCAGCCGCTTTAACAGGCACCAGCTGTATCAGATTATTTTCCGCCGACAATAATTTTTGCTGCCTTCTCTTCACGAGGTAACTGCCCTTCACTTCACTAAGGTCTTTGCGTAGTAACTCATCCAAAGAAACCTTGAAAGTGTCACTGATCAGTTCAAGAACATCGATCCTGGGTTCTGCCCGCTCTTCTTCATAAGCGCCCAACAGGGACCTTTTGATGTTAAGTTTCGCAGCGAACTCTTCCTGGGTCAGGCCCCTTAGTTTCCGAAGATATTTGAGGTTTTTACCGGCAAACGTTTGCGACATACTAATGAATTTGGGGCAAAATACTAAATATTTTGGTAAAAATGCTAAACGGTAAAAATAATTCTAGCGTCATGCATAAAATCAGGGTGGAATTATTATTCATCCCAGATTCACGAATCCGCCAATTCGCCAATCCGCCAATTCGGCAATCCTTCTTTACCTTCGCAATCTATTATGGCTAAAAAATCGGCTCAACCCAACAAACCCCCTGCTAAGAAAAAAACAGCTCACAAAAATACAGAAGGGATACAAAACGCTGTTTCATCAAAAAAAATCGCAGGCTCTGTAAAATCTGCTAAACAGAAAAAAACTGCTGGCCCGGAAATTATTGTTGAATCCAGAAAAAAGGGTGCGAAAAAATCCTCTAAAGAGGAATTTACGATTCTCATCACCAACGACGAT
Organism: Sphingobacteriales bacterium; assembly: GCA_031372815.1. GTDB lineage: Bacteria > Bacteroidota > Bacteroidia > Chitinophagales > Chitinophagaceae > Pollutibacter. The sequence continues at coordinate 8,257 of JANMMA010000377.1, read as the reverse complement.
GGCGTTATGGCGCCTGGTATCAGGCACCTCATTGATGCGGTAAAGGATCTGGGTCGTGTAGTAGTTGTAGCACCTGACAAACCCCAATCCGGAATGGGCCACGCGATAACGATAGGTTTTCCATTGCGGCTTCATCATGTGAAATTAATGGACGGCGTGGAAGCATGGAGTTGTAGCGGTACGCCGGTCGACTGTGTAAAGCTGGCCGTCGACAAAGTACTTAAGCGGAAACCTGATCTTTGCCTGAGTGGAATTAATCACGGGGCTAATCACTCCATCAATGTGATCTATAGCGGAACCATGTCGGCCGCCATTGAAGCATCCATAGAAAGTATTCCTTCGGTAGGTTTTTCGTTGCTCGATTACAGCCTTGAAGCCGATTTTACCGGTGCAAAAAAATATGCGCGCATCATTGTTGAACAACTAATGAAAGAAGAAGCCCTTGACAGGCACCTATGCCTTAACGTTAACTTCCCTTCTGTAGATGTAAGCCTGATCAACGGTATTAAAATTTCACGCCAGGCCTATGCAAAATATGAAGAAGACTTCCATGAGCGCAATGACCCACACGGAAAAAAATATTATTGGTTAACCGGAGATTTTGTCAACTTTGATAAGGGCGAAGATACCGATGTCTGGGCCCTGGAAAACAACTACGTGAGTGTGGTACCTGTGCAGTTCGACCTGACCAATTATGCCCTTAAATCCAAACTGGAAAAAACACTTAAATGGTAATTTTTAATAAAGACGATCTTAAATTCGGTTTAGTCCTCGGACTGATAGGACCTATCATTGGATTATTTGGATTTTATTTTTGGAAATTCAGCGCTTATAGTTTCGGTGAATTTCTAAGGGCAGTGCAACAAAACAAACCACTGGTTACTGCCATCACTATTCCGTGCCTGTTAGTAAACATCATCCTGTTTACCTTCTATATTAATACACGCAGGGACCAGACTGCAAAGGGAATTTTTGCCATTACACTGATCTACGCCGTAGCCAGCCTGTTGTTTAAAATGTGGGGATGAAATATTACCTTATTTCTGGTGAAGCTTCAGGTGATTTACACGGTAGTAACCTTATCAGGGAGATCAAATCACTCGATCCGCAGGCACACATCAGGTGCTGGGGAGGAGATATGATGCAGGCTGCAGGCGGCGAACTGGTAATGCATTATAAAGAACGCGCCTTCATGGGTTTCCTGGAAGTGTTAGTAAACATCAGGAAAATCCTAAGGAATATTAAATATTGCAAAAATGACCTTTTACGCTTTGCGCCCGATGTAGTCATCTTTATAGACTATCCCGGATTCAATATTCCTATTGCACAATTTGCTAAAAGAAAGGGCCTGAAAACGGTCTTTTATATTTCTCCCCAGGTATGGGCCTGGAAGGAAAGCAGGGTTAAAACATTACGTGAAGTAATCGATAAAATGCTGGTGATACTGCCGTTTGAAAAAGCCTTCTACCATAAATGGAACTATGAAGTAGAGTATGTTGGACATCCCCTTGTGCAGGTTGTTGACGAGTTCAAAAAAGCTAACCCACATCTTGTTAAGGCATCAAAAATAAATATTGCATTGCTGCCAGGAAGCCGCATGCAGGAAATTAGTAAAAAGCTTCCCATCATGTTGAAACTCAGCCTTGAGTTTCCGGATTTCACTTTTTCCATCGCGCAGGCACCGTCACTTGATGATGCATTTTACGAGTCCATGACTGCTGGCTATCCAAATGTAAAACTCGTCAGGGGAAAAACTTATGATTTGCTGATGCAGTCGCACGCGGCACTGGTAACATCGGGAACGGCAACCCTCGAAACAGCATTATTTGCCGTTCCTGAAGTAGTATGTTATAAAGGAAGTAAAATTTCTTACGAAATTGCAAAACGACTGATTAAAGTGCCTTATATCTCCCTGGTTAACCTGATACTTGATAAACCTGCCGTGAAAGAACTCATCCAGGAAGACCTTACAACGGCTCATTTAAAGACAGCGTTGAACACGATCTTGTACGATGAAAAACATAGAGAAAGCCTAATGAGCGATTATCGCCAGCTTTGGAATATCCTTGGTAAAGGCGGTGCGGCATCAGCCAATGCTGCCATTATCATAACGCGTTACGCAGCGGAAGAAAAATAATGAAGGACCATTTGCTTATGCATTCTACTTTCTGAAAAAAACCTTATAAATAATGATGATGATTCCAAACAGGAACATAAAGATCGAAATCCTGTTGATGCCATGCATATATTTTACAAAGGTAGAATTTGGTGCATCAGGATCTTTTTTCCGGAGGTAAAGATATTCAGCTATTTGTCGGAGTACACCCATAAAATAATAAACAGTAAAAAATCGAATCAGTTCAGCAAGTTCACAAATTTTTACTTCTGTTCATCAAAATTTCCTATAATCGCAAGTTTATCTTAGCAAAGTATATAACAGTTGGATACACTGACTCATATTGCTCTTGGCGCCTGCATTGGTGAACTGTTTACAGACCGGCAGTTCGGCAAAAAAGCCCTGTTATGGGGAGCCCTGGCGCAAAGTATTCCTGATATCGATTTCATCACGGCATTTTGGATGAGTCCCACTGAACAGTTGGTTGCGCATCGGTCCTTCACGCATTCCATACTTTTCGCACTCCTGGTAAGCTATTTTCTTGCCCTGGCGGCAGAACGTTTTCACCGACCCCAAAATATCAGTTTGAAAAAATGGATATTATTTCTGGGCACAGAAGTATTTGTTCACCTGCTGATCGACGGATTTAATAATTATGGGGTGGGATGGTTTGAACCTTTTTCACAAGTAAGGATATCTCTCCACGCGATCTATGTTGCTGATCCGTTTTTTTCACTTGCTTCCGGAATTGCATGCATAGCGCTGATCGTTCTGAAAATGGACCATCGACACAGGATTGCCTGGGCAAAAACTGCCTGTATATTAACGGTAATGTACCTCGGATACTCTTTATTCAATAAACTGATTGTTGAATCAGCTATTAAAAAAATTGCTGCCAGGCAGGGAATACAATACCAGCGGCATTTTACAACGCCTTCGCCATTTAATACCTGGCTGTGGTTCTTTGTCCTGGAACAAAAAGATGGCTATACAACAGGCTATCGTTCAGTGTTTGATCATTCAGATTCTTTACAGGTAAGCTATCATCCGAAAAATGAATATTTGCTGGATGATATCAAACATCGTAAGGAAGTGCAGGACTTGAAAAATTTTTCACAGGGTTTTTATACGGTAGATAAGCGGGGGGACACGTTAAATTTCAATGACCTCCGGTTCGGACAGGAGATTGGATGGTATGATCCGCAGCAGCCATTTGCATTTCACTATTACCTCACCTATCCTGATGAAAACAATCTAGTGGTGCAGCGAGGCAGATTTGCACAGTGGAACAGGAAGACATTCAGAAGATTTCTTAGCAGGATAAAAGGCGACTGATCATCGTTGTTTTACATAAAATGTAAACAGGTATACCATAACCCTCACTATTTCATAGGCAACAACCTGCCTGGCCGTAACGAAGAAATTATTTCTTGCCGAATAATTTTCAGGTGTCACACAAATGCATTCATCTTTGATTATTTTTTCCAGTCGCTCCTTCACCTCTGAAGCAAAATCATCATTTTCAACATCAAGGTTTAATTCAACACTGGCAAATGCGCTAATGTTATTTACATTGTATGATCCCACCGTCACCCATTTGTTGTCGTATGTTGAGAGTTTTCCATGAAGCACCCTGCTCGGGTATTCATAAACGTTTATATTGTGTTTAAATAGCCAACGGTAAATATATCGTTCAGCATATTTGGCGATAGGAATATCTGACTTACCTGTAAGCATAACTGAAATCTTCACCCCTCGTGCTGTCGCCCTTCTTATATGTTTTCGTATAGCACGACCCGGAAGAAAATAACTCGACATGATGATGATGTTTTCCTTTGCCAGGTTAAGCATCTCCAAATAACTCCGTGTTATTTGGTTATGACGATGTATCCAATCGTTGCGCCTGACTTTGACGGCGCAATACCAGTCGGCGGGGAATTCCGGAATTTTTTGTTGCCTGATCTCAAACGTTGCGCGGGCATATGACTTAAACCAAAGTTCAACACAAACTTTGAATAATTCATAAGAGATATCACCTTCGGTAAACAATGCCCAGTCGAGCCATGCCGGCTGACCTGGAAGGTCGTTGTAACGGTCAGAAATATTTACCCCTGCCACCAATGAGTAACGAGCGTCAGCTACCACTACTTTATGGTGAAGTCTCCTTCCATAATAAAAATATTTACTTCTCATTACAGGCTCGAAACGCCTGAAATGAACACCTGCCTCAAACATTTCCTTTTCAAATGGTTTACCCAGGTTTTTTGATGCGTAAGCGTCTGTCAACAGGTATACTTTTACGCCCCGTTGTACAGCCCTTTTTAAGGCTTCAGTAATCCTTCGGCCCGTGGTATCCTCGTCATAAATATAAGTTTGAAAGTGGATATGCTTTTTAGCGTTGTTGATCACCTCTTCCAGCAAATCAAAATACTGGTGACCACCTTTGATGAGGCGGGTATTATTGCGGTAAGTATACCCTGCAGACTGGGCAATTCTTCGTACAGGCATACCCTGAAATTAAATTTTACATGCCACGATAAAAATTAAAACATCTAATGGAGAAATTACCGGCTATTTCACTGTCTCCATTTCCTTCATATAACGCCGAACGGTAGCCGGACTCATATACCTCTCCCGGTAATTGTACATTTCACCTTTAACGTTAAGTTGTTCTGGATCAGGTGCACCTAAAGCTTGACGTGTATATGTTGCCCATCTAAGGAGATATTCACCCATTCCATGGGAAATACAAATACTGTCGGCCTGAAATTCAAATTTATTCATATAGCGTGTGGAAATATGATTGATGCCCAATCCAACCAGGCCGAGTGTGGTCTTTTCTTTAAACTCGATGATATGGCTGAGCTCATGTCCGATGATACCTATCTGCGCCATGATTGGAACCCGGTTTAGTTGGATAGCTTTCCATTCCGTGGTAGTATCTGAACTGATAAACACCATGTACTCACGCTTCCGGGCATGGCGGAACATGCTTCCATAGGAAGGCCGTGTAGAAAGCGGCGCACCATGATTCCTCACCTTAAATCTAATGTGGTAATCTGTCAATTGCGGAAAAAAAGAAAGTGCGGGCAGAACAAGTTTTTCATAAGCCGGATCATAATATTTGTACTTTCCGAATTTTTTTTTCAATTCCAGTAAATAATCCCTGTTGATAGCCGACGTATCATTGTAAACGACACTGGATGAAATTTTATCGGTCGTGTTTGAAATAGATTGAGCATTTGCGCTAAGGCAAAAAAATATGAGACTAACCAATAACATGTATTTCATGAGTCTCCATAAATTTTGATAACAGTTTCCCCTAATGGATCTGCTTTTTCTGAGGCGTGATAATAAATTTGTTCAGCGATATCTTCAGCCTTAACCCATTTTGAAAAATCTGCGTTGGGACTCGAAGCACGGTTTTGGGGCGTATCGATAACAGAAGGAACAATTACGGAAGTGACCACATCCTTTCCTTTGGCTTCAACATTCATCAGTTCAGCCAAACGGAAGATCAATGACTTGGTAAGTCCGTAAGCTACCAATCCGTCACTTTGATGCATGTCGAGCCCCGGCCTGGACCCGATCATAAAGATCCTTCCTTTTCCTTTGCTCAACATATGTGCGAATAAGGGTCTCACAGCGTGATAGGTGGTCGCTACGTTAAGATTGAACTGGTCGATCAGATTTTGCGAACTGGTTGAAGCAATATCACCCATGGCATATCCGCCAGCAGTGAGCACTGCAATATCGATAGAACCTTGTTTTGACAAGATATTGTTGATGGCCAACTCAGTACTGGCCTCTTTGTTAAGGTCAACGGTAACAGGGACAAACAGCTCATTGAACATCCCTTCAGGCAGGGATTCTTCAGGAAGTAAGGTTCCGTATACCTTATCACCTGCGTTCAGGAATCTCTTAACAATGGCTTTGCCAAGGTTCCCCGTAGACCCAGAAATAAATACTGTGCGCATATTTCAAATTTACGTAAATGATCGATAGTGAAGTTTAGCTAAAAAAGGTTAACAGAATCCCAAAACCAATTAGATAATGTTGTTATAGGGAAGTCTATTTACGATATACGAAAAAACTGGGCCAGTGTGTAACCAATTAACCCTCCTATTGTTGATATTCCGGTCACTTTAAAGGAAATTTGCAGTTAAACCCGGAACAGTCTCATGTACGAAGAAAATGACAATATTTTAGAACAGGTAACTACATCGGAATATAAGTATGGGTTTGTTACTGATATCGATGCGGATTCGGCTCCAAAGGGGCTGAGTGAAGACATTGTGCGGTTTATTTCTGCCAAGAAAAAAGAACCGTCATGGCTGCTGGATTGGAGGCTAAAGGCCTACCGCCAATGGCTTGATATGGTTGAACCTACCTGGCCAAATGTTCATTATCCGCCGATCAATTACCAGGACGTTATCTACTATTCTGCCCCAAAGCAGAAAATAGCCCCCAATAGCCTTGATGAGATCGATCCTGAACTCAGGAACACTTTTGAAAAACTCGGTATTTCGCTGACAGAACAGAAACGACTTTCAGGAATAGCGGTGGATGCGGTGATGGACAGTGTTTCGGTAGCCACAACCTTTAAAGCAGAACTGGCAGAACTGGGAATCATCTTCTGCTCGATGAGCGAGGCAGTACAGGAGCATCCGGAACTCATCAGGCAATATATGGGATCGGTCGTTCCCGCAACAGATAATTATTTCGCAGCCCTGAACTCTGCCGTATTTACGGATGGATCTTTTTGCTTTATCCCGAAAGGCGTCAGGTGCCCGATGGAACTATCTACTTATTTCAGGATCAATGCAGCCAATACAGGTCAGTTTGAAAGAACGCTGATCGTTGCCGAGGAAGGAAGTTATGTGAGCTACCTCGAAGGATGTACTGCCCCAATGCGTGATGAAAATCAACTGCATGCAGCCGTAGTAGAACTGGTGGCACTCGAAAAAGCAGAAATCAAATATTCCACTGTGCAGAACTGGTATCCCGGCAATAAGGATGGCAAAGGCGGTATCTACAATTTCGTAACCAAAAGAGGAATTTGTGCCGGCGCACATGCAAAAATATCATGGACCCAGGTGGAAACCGGATCGTCCATAACCTGGAAATATCCCAGTGTAATCCTGAAAGGCGACTATTCTGTTGGTGAATTTTATTCCGTTGCGGTGACCAATAATCACCAGCAGGCCGATACGGGTAGTAAGATGATGCACGTCGGGAAAAATACCCGTAGCAGGATCGTGTCGAAAGGTATTTCTGCAGGATTCAGCAACAACAGCTATCGCGGACTTGTACAGGTGGGTCGGAAAGCTTCCAACGCCAGGAACTTTTCCCAATGTGATTCGCTGTTGCTGGGCGACAAATGTGGCGCCCATACATTTCCTTATATCGAGGTGAAGAACAGTAACTCCATGGTAGAACATGAAGCTACTACGTCCAAGATCGGGGAAGACCAGATCTTCTATTGCAACCAGCGTGGCATCGATACCGAAACAGCCGTTGCACTCATTATCAATGGCTTTGCCAAAGAGGTGATGAACCAGCTGCCTATGGAATTTGCTGTTGAAGCACAAAAATTATTAGCCATCTCATTAGAGGGCAGTGTTGGATAAAGGAATTACGGATTACGGATTACGGATTGCGAATTAATTGTATTCTTCAATCCGCAATCCGTAATCCGTATTCCGCAATCATTTAAAAAATATTATGTTACACATTCAGGACTTACAGGCATCTATAGACGAAAAACAAATTCTTCGCGGTATTAACCTTGACATTAAGGCCGGTGAGGTGCACGCCCTTATGGGACCCAATGGTTCCGGCAAAAGTACACTGGCTTCTGTACTGGCAGGTCGCCAGCAATTTGAAGTGAACGGTGGTTCAGTTGAATTCCTTGGTAAGGACCTGTTGGAGATGTCGCCAGAAGATCGGGCAAGAGAAGGCATCTTCCTGGCATTTCAATATCCAGTTGAGATCCCCGGTGTAAGCACCACAAATTTTGTTAAGACCGCTGTCAATGAAACGCGCAAATACCGGGGACTGGAACCACTTGATGCCGTTTCGTTTCTGAAACTCATGAAAGAAAGGATGAAACTGGTCAGCATCGACCAGTCACTCCTCAGC
>JANMMA010000332.1:0-7364 GCA_031372815.1 Sphingobacteriales bacterium | reverse complement strand
CCCGCTGTTATTGAAAGAGGATCTTGCCACCGGATTGCTGTATGAAAATGGCCACGTCAGGTTCATCGGAAACTTGACCGGTTTAGGGGTAACTGTCTCTTTCTTGCAAGAACAACGACCATTTTAGCATTTAGCTGGATGTCATCTTTCATTCTTTCCCAGGAAATTTGTCAGAAATTACGCTTAGCCCAGGGTTAAAACGAGAATGATAACCCTCCTCCATAGGTCATCGGATCACCCAGGTGAATACCGCCGAAATCATATGCATAACTGATGTATTTTTTTCCGGTAATGTTTCTGGCCCAGAAGTAGAAACCCAGATGCTTGTGCTCCATACCGATCCTTGCATTTACCAGGCCATATGGATCCTGTGAAATGCTATTGGCAAGATCAAAGTATTGCCTTCCAAGTGCTATCCATTCAAGTCTTGCAACAAACCTCAACAAAGGATTATTAGCCGGTACTAAACTGTATTGACCGGTAAGCATAGACGTATATGAAGGTGAAAATATTTGGCGGTTTCCATCAAGTTTTTCAGGATTACCGTTCACCGGAATTTCAAGGGAAGTATAGGTCGCATCGGTAATTCCGAGGCTATAAAAGAGTTCTAATCCTTTGAAGGCCCTTGCTGAAATTTCCACTTCAGCGCCTTTACTGTTCAACTTTCCAGAATTGCGGGTAACCGTAATGGCGTCCGGTAGTATTAACGTAGGTACCTGCGCATTATCAACAAATGTGTAAAATAAAGCGGCGTTCAATGTTAGTTTTTTCTCCCAAAAATTACTTTTCCATCCAAGCTCAATACTATTGCTGGTTTCGGGGTCATATGCATATAGAGGAGGCTGCGAAGGATCTGAGGTTAGTGATGTAAAACCTCCTGAACGGAAGCCGCGGGCGTAATTCACATATATTGACTGTTCCGTTGTAACGAAGTACTGTAATCCCGCTTTGGGAGACAATGCGCTGAAATTTCCAGAGGCTGAGGTGTCTGCTACAGTAGCAAAAGCCGGTCCGGGTGATTTAAAATATTCGCCTGCAATGGACTGTTCTCTGTTTTCAAAATCATATCTCAGCCCTGCTGTGGCAAACAACTTATCGGAGAGCTTGTAAGTTCCCTGCCCGAATAACGCAAACCCCTTATTTTTTGACAGATTCGTACTGGTAACCGTAAAATCTGAGTCGGGAATACCTAATAACGGTGCATCTTTCCCGAATCCAGTTCCTTGTTTAACAGGATTATCTTGGGCAAACAAAAAGCTTCCTGCCGTCCATTTAAAGGCGTGATTTTCGTCTTCAACTGAATTAAATCTAAACTCCTGGGTCCATACTTTTACCTTATTGTATTTATTGCCATAATCATTGATCACCGTAATAGCGTCTAATGGTGAAAAATCTCCGTCGATGGGAGCGGTGTATATCCTGTAGTTAGACTGGTATGCGGTCTGAGAACTGAACCTGAATGATCCACTGCGGTATTGCAACGATAAAGACGCATTGAGGTTATCATCTTTCATCTCGGTTATGGCATTTTGATTTACTTTGAATGGTTCGCTAAATGCCGTTCCTATATCTGTAGCCAGAGGGAAAGGACCGTTATTGCGGTTATTCAGGTGTTTTACATTAAGGGTAATGTCAAGGGCCGTAGTGGGAATATACTTGAGGTAATAATTGCCATTAATATTATTCTGCCTGTCAAAATCCTTTCCATTGAATAAATTGGTGTAATACCCTTTTCGACGTTCATATAATCCGGCAACACCAAGAAAAAGTTTATCGGCAATCAGTGGTGTACGAAATGCCATTGACAATCGCTGCAAGCCGTAATTGCCGGCATTTAATTCACCGGAAACCTGGGTCCGGTTTGAAGGTTTACGCGTTATTATATTAATTACCCCACCCATGGCATTCCTTCCATAAAGCGTTCCCTGTGGTCCACGCAGCACTTCGATCCTTTCCACATCGAACAAATTAGGGATGTAGGTATCCAGACTAAATTGATTTACGCCATCTACATAGGTGGCAACAGCCTGTTCATAGGAAGTGGTGCCTATTCCCCTGATGGAGGTAACATTACGGTTGTCGCCTGAATTTGCACTGTAAAGGTTAGGCACTATGCCGGTAATACCATTAATGTTCCATAACCTTAACTCCTTTACCTGACGGCTGCCGATAGAAGATACTGCAGACGGAATCAGTTGCAAACGCTGTTCTTCTTTTTCTGCGGAAACCACTACTTCATCCAGGTTACTGTATGATGGAGTAAGCGTAAATTCCAATGCAGCCATTTTGGCCGAAAGCTCAACTTCATGAACCACGGAAGCATATCCCATAGCCGATGCCTGAAGCAGATATTTTCCTGGCAAAAGTCCGGATATCTGGAAGCTCCCTCGCAGGTCGGTAACGGCTCCCAGTCCTGTATTCAACAGGCTCACAGTGGCCTTGTCAAGCCCGTTGCCGGTAATGGTTTTGACTTGTCCCTTCAGCACATATGTTTGTTGGGAAAAACCAACAGTATGTAAAAGCAGTGCAGCAAATAATAAATATTTCATGAGTAGTAAAGTGTATTTTCAGGTTAATAAATCTTTTATGGTACGGCCACTTATATCAACCAGAAAATCAGCAATATTGTGGATGGTTTTCGCTAAAAATGCCCGTCCTTTTTCTTTGGTGGCAAGGCTGGGGTTTCCCGATCCTGTGTCTTTGGTGATCATCGTCCATGGTCTCTGCGCCCAGGCCCATCCTTTTTGGAAACCTTCAGGGCGGTAAGACAGCGTTGCACCATCGCCTGCAGTATCCAATGGCTGAACCAATTCCGGAGCTATATGCATCATTACGCTGGTCTCCATTTCATCTGCATGGTCGCCCGGATGTTCAAAAAAATCTTTCACTAGTGCGGCTTTATACCAGTTCACCACACATACAAAAAGTGTTGGGTACAATAGCGCCAGTTCACGAATATGCGGTACAAAATTGTTTGCGCCGTGCCCGTTGAGAATAACCAGTTTTTCAACGCTATGTCTTACCAGAACGTCGCAGACATCTTTTAAGATAGCCATCTGTGTGGAAGGCATCATATTCATGCACAAGTTGATATCGAGTTGCCCTGTATTGACCCCGTAATCAATTCCCGGAAGTACCGTGACTTTAGCACCCTTACTCCATGCAATGGAAGCGGCGTTTTCGGCCACATACTTTGCCTGTATGTTGTCTGTGCCATAGGGCAGGTGAAAGTTATGCGCTTCGGTGGCACCCCAGGGCAGGATAGCCGTTTGAAATCGTGTATCCCTGACCGTTGCCCAGTTGGATTCTGCAAGGATAAAAGGCCTGGCCTGTTCCATACGATATTTTTATCAAAGATAAACACGGCCGGGTTGTGGCAACCTCTCTATAAGAATTATATTTGACTTATGACACCCGAACGGGAGAAAAAAATACATGATGTGATCCATCACCGCCAGCCGGGACTTGCCGTGGTGTTGGAAAATGTATTTGACCCACACAATATTTCCGCAGTGATGCGCAGTTGCGATGCCGTGGGTATCCAGGATATTTACGTATTAAACACAAAAATTCCCAAGCATAAAAAATGGGGTAGGAGAAGCAGCAGTAGCGCTGCGAAATGGCTGACCGTGCATGAGTTTGACAATACCGTTGAATGTTTTGCAAACCTGCGGTCAAACGTTGATAAAATCTACACCACCCATCTTTCACAGGACGCCGTAAGCCTTTATGATATACGCTTCACGGACAGGATTGCCCTGGTATTTGGTAACGAGCATGGTGGAGTCAGTGAAGAAAGCAGGGCATTGTCAGATGGTAATTTCATCATCCCGCAGGTAGGGATGATAAAATCACTAAACATATCCGTAGCCTGCGCCGTTACCATTTATGAAGCGTTCCGGCAGAGAATGGCAGCCGGTCATTATCATCATCCTCAGCTTAGCGCTGCAAGACAAGCTGAACTGTTTCAGTTCTGGGGAGAGAACCATAAGGATCTGCTTTAGGTTTCTTCTGTCTTGCGCTTATTAGCGATAGACTTCAATGCCGTTATGCTGACATTGAGTTCAAATCCGATCAGTAACACAAGAGAATTCACAAAGATCAGTAACATGAGTATGAGGATACTTCCCAAAGAACCGTACACTTTATTGTAAGACGCGAAATTATTGACCCAATACGAAAATAAGTACGTGAAAGCAATCACCATAAAGGTTGCCAGCAATGCTCCGGGAGAACTGAATTTCCATCTTTTTTGAATCGACGGAGCATATTTATAGATCAGGGCAATAGAAAAAAAAATCATGAAAAACGATATTCCAAACCTCAGCAATTGTATTAGCCATTCATAAGAACGGTCGCCGAGAAACACCCTATTTCTTATCCGCACCATGATAGCTCCCTGCGTTACCAAAACAAAGGTTGTTGCAATGATGAGAATAACAATGATAACCGTAAGTTTTATCGCCATCCATCGTAATGCAAGAAAATTTCTGTCTTCCGTTTCGATGTGTAACATGGATTTATTGAAAGTGCGCATTATGGTGATCATTGCGTTTGAGGCAAAATACAGCGCACCTACAAATCCCAGTGAAATAAGTTTTGAATCAGGTTTGAAAAAGTCGTCCATGACCGACTTTACAATAGTATACGTTGCATCGTTCATACTGAACTGGCGAGCCAGGATAAGGGTCTCGTCATACAATTTTTGTGAGCCTGGAACATGGGCAAGGAGTGTAAAAAGAAAAATACCCATTGGAGGGATAGCCATGAGAAAATTAAACGCGATAGCCGCGGCCCTTTCATTGAGCCCGATTTGTTGTGTTTGCTTGAAGAAGAAACTGGCCACGTCATAAATCGGCAATCCTTCAAATCCAGGGAAGGACATTGCTTTAGATTTCCTAATGATGGCGGTTACGGGCCGTGATGAAAGTATGAGCCGCTGGGTATGCTTGATCACGGTGAGCAATTATTTGATAAGTAAACTGTCCAGTGCGTGCTGATATTCCCTGGCATTTCGGAAATGATCCTGTTCGTTGGATGCAAAACTGTGGTATCCTGAAAAGTCGGCTTTAGCACAGAAGAAAAGGTAATCAGTATTCGCCACATTCAATACGGCATCAATTGATTTTTCAGATGGCGTCGAAATGGGTCCGGGAGGAAGGCCCATTCTCTTATAGGTATTATAGGGAGAATCTTCGCAGGCATTGATAAGTTTCAGTGTGATGCGTTTTAGTCCGAAATTTCTCAACGCAAATTTTATGGTAGGGTCTGCCGAGAGGCGCATGTTTTTCTTAATTCTGTTCAGATAAACGCTGGCAATGATTGGTTTTTCATCGTGCTTGTTGGTTTCCTCTTCAATGATGGACGCCAGTATATAAGCCTGCTCCCGGTTAAGGTTAATAGTGTTGAGTTTAGATTGCCGTTCCTTATTCCAAAACGTTTGACGTTCTGAATACAATCGGCGCAATAATTTTGAAGCTGATGTATTCCAATACATGGTATAAGTATTTGGAATGATAGCCGTAAGTATGTTGTTTGTATCAAGTCCAAAAATCCTGGTTGAATCAGGGCTGTTAAAAAATGTCAGCAGTGCCGCGGAATCACATTCCAGTTTTCTGCTTATGTATCCGGCGAGGTCTTCACGGGTGCGGAATTTGTTGAGCACCAGGTTAACAGGGGTCTGGCTTCCGTTTTTTAACATTCTGATCATGTCCAGGCTACTCATTCCTTGTTTAATCACATACTGTCCGGGCCTGATATTATTCCAATAGTCAAGTCTGCCGGCAAGCCAGTTAAACACAGCGGGAAATGAAAGGATTTTTTTGTCGGATAAAATATGCTCAACGGTTTTTCGTCCCTGGTTGGCCGTAGGGATTTGAACGGTGGCGCTTTTTCCATTGAAAGATGTGCCCGGACCAGCTACCATCCATGCAAAGACAGATCCTGTAAGGATCAACAGGACGATAGCACCGAGGATAATTTTTTTTTTCATAATCCGGGCATCAAAATAAACAAAAACCCTGCTAGATAGCAGGGTATATTAAAATTATATCAATTCATTGATTATTTGGCTGGCGCTGGTTGTACTGGTGCCGGTTGGACGGGTGCATTCTGTACAGGCGCTGTATTGCTTCCCGCACCTGTATTGATCTGCTTGATTATATTATTACTATCACCCGGCCTGTTGATCAGCAACGCTGAGATTAGACAGAGAAATACAATAATCCCGGCAAAAACCCATGTGCCTTTCTCCAGCACATCAGTAGTTTGCTTAACGCCCATGAACTGGTTGCTGAAGCCTGCTATATTGCCAGCCAGTCCGCCACCTTTGGGGTTCTGGATCAACACTATAATGCTCAGCAGGGCAGAAGCCAGGACGATCAGTATCAAAAACAACGTAGCCATATCTAAGTTTCTTTTATGTCACGAATTCTGGCTGCAAAATAAGCGCTTTTAGAGGGATCAAGCAAACTTAATTTTTCAAATACCGTAGCTGCTTTCTGGCGAAGGCCCTGCTGTAGATACACTTCCGCAAGGGCTTCGGTATAAAGTTCACGGGGTTCGTTAGACGTTTCAGCGTAGACCCTAATGTTGTTTTCCTCTTCCTGACCCATTTTATGGTCAAGTTTTTCAGGGTGTATTTTTTTCATGGCTTTCAGCCAATCAGTAAAACTTCTGAGCTTGACCGATAATTTATCAGTAGGCTCTTCATCCAGTTTTAACTTAATGCCCTGTGAAGCAAAATAGTCCACAGTATACAAAGGCTCGAAAACCATCGGTGCATGATCTTCGGCCGGCCCTATTTCACCATTCTTTTCTTGCACAGTAAGGTTAGCTACGATCGGTGCTGACTCTTCCACCAGTTGTTCCTGCACAGGTACCTCTTCAAAGCCGGGGTTATCTACTATAATCGTGGACTCATCCACCAGTTTTTCTTCACCAGGAGCTTCTTCCCCGTTCAGGTTATCAGAGATCACCTTTTCAATCTCGAACGGAGCTGTTATTTCCTCAGCAGAATTTTGATCAGGTAGTGATGGTTCAGTTTCATTAGTGGCAGGAAGTTGTTCTTCAGCGATTACATTTTCGACTTCCCAGACATTTTCTTGAGCAGGTATATGATCGACTTGTTCTTTATTTTCTTCAGTGGCTTCATAACCGAGTTCTTCGACAGTTTCTTTAGCGATTAGATTTTCGGCTTCCCCAATAGTTTCTTCAACTTCGCTTATTGTATCCTGATTTTCTTCAGGAAATATTCTTTTTTCATCAAAAAGCATTTCCTTTTCTTCCTGTACAATTTCTGCGGCCGGCAGAACATTCTCTTGCGGAAGTACGGCGCTCAGTTCATTTGCATATGAAGGCGTCGT
>JANMMA010000317.1:0-16041 GCA_031372815.1 Sphingobacteriales bacterium | reverse complement strand
ACGCTTCTTCAACCTGAGAAACTCAAAAACCATAATTTCCTGCATCAACTGAAAGGCTTAGAGGCCGATCTGCAAATCGTCGTTGCTTTTCGAATGCTGCCTGAACAGGTATGGACCATGCCCCCTATGGGTACGGTAAATCTTCATGCGTCTTTATTGCCCCACTACCGTGGTGCTGCACCCATTAATTGGGCCATTATTAATGGTGAAGCGAAAACCGGACTAACCACATTTAAACTGAAACACGATATAGATACCGGAAATATTTTATTACAAAATGAGCTTGACATTTCACCGCAGGAAACAGCAGGCGAATTGCACGACAGGATGATGGTTGCAGGAGCCGAACTGTTATTAAAAACTATTGTCGGCCTCGCTGAAGGCAGCCTCATAGAAAAACCACAGGGCCATGCGTCAGGGGAAAAACATGCACCCAAGATCTTCACCGATACATGCCGAATCATCTGGAATAAACCTGTGGATGAAGTGTACAATTTGATCCGCGGACTTTCTCCTTTTCCGGGAGCCTTCACCATCATGCATCATAAAATACTGAAGATTTATGCCGCAGATAAAGAAATTACTTTGCCAAATGAAGGACCAAGCGAATTCTCCATTGAGCACGGAAGACTAAGAATTTCATGTACTAACGGTTATATATACCCAAAATTAGTCCAGGCCGAAGGAAAAAAGAAAATGGCCGTGGAAGATTATGTAAGGGGACTGAGGATAAGTAAATAATGTGACTAATGTGATTAGTGTGGTTAATGTGATCAGTACTGTTGATCTTTAATATTGCAGTTGCACTTCAAACTTACCTTCCGGGGTCATGAGCTGGGCCGAGGCAGCATTACTCAAGCGGATCAACAACCCCTCGTTCTCTGCACCGGGCGGAATCTCTCCCAACACTTTAGCATAAACGGTTTTATTGGTTGAATTGCTGTGAACCCTTACGATAGTGCCAGGAGTAACTTTATTCATCAGCACATAGTATTTTCCATCTTTCCATCCGCTGGTGCTTTTGAACGTGGCAGCCTGACCGCTGATGGTTTTAGGTGGATTGTTTTTTGTCTGGTCTGCAAATAAAACAGCGAATGCTCCTTCTGATCCAGGTGACTCAGCAACTGGTTTGTTCACTGTGGTTACTGAAGGATTATTGTTAACCGCTGCGGGTTTGGTATTGGTGTCTTTTGGTGGTACTGGAGCCGGTGTTTCTTTAATCGGTACTGTAGTTTCTTTTACAACCGGAGTGGTTACCGGTGGAGCAGTTGTTTTTGCAACAGCAGCCGATGTCATCTGGCGCTGGCCATTTTTTGCCAACGAAGAAATCTCCTGTTTTACGGCGAGGTATCCAATGATGAGTTCAGCACCCACACTGAGTTCATCAGATTTTAATTTATTCCAGGTTTTAACCTGCTCAGTAGGCACTTTATGATAGGTCTGGCTGATCCGGTACAGCCCCTCTTTTTCCTTCACTTTATGATAAAGCGGAACAAGGACCTCATCAACCGCGGGCTGGCCCGACTGTAAAAAATTGGTTGGGGTTAGCGGTATTTTTAGGATTTGTCCGATCGCCAATCCCTTTTCCAGGGTAGTGTTGTTAAATGGAGCCAATTCCTTCGGGCTGGCGTTGTACATCCGCCCGATACTGTACCAGTTTTCTTTTGCGATTACTTTGTGGGTCAGATACAGTTTATCACCATCATGCTGCACGTCAAGGTTCTGGGCAGAAACTGCCGTAAATACAAAAAACAAAAGAAATAGACAGAGGTATGGTCTCATAGATACTCCAAAAATATTTTTATTGGGCAGGTGCAAATTACGACATTAAGATACGCCAAGCAGCCGGATAGTAATTATTGGTCCGGTTGCCCAAATGCTTAATCAGTCCGAGAGAAAGCCCCCTATAACGCACTATAAACCAACCCTTTTCTCCTGATTCAGCCGTAAATGACTGTTTCCTGAGATATACCAAAGCCTGCTCATGATCCACAGTCAAACTGGCGGCCTCAACATTTAACAAATCGCTCAGGGCCAATTCGTGTTCAGGAACAAACTTCCCGTGTGCCAGCGAACCCGCATGAATACCTGCCTTACGGATATTGAGCAGATTCTTAAGCCTCGTATAATGAACGTAAATATCGTCCGGAATAATATATACTTCGTTTTCTGCTTTCACGTAATGCAATGGGTTATCAAGACTCAGCCATCCATCTAACAATATCTTTTCATGTTTTGATAATAAATCCGGCTCGAATTCATCTAAAGCCTCTTCCGCATTATACTCCATTAACCTGAATGCACAGGTAAAAAAGCCCTCTCCTTCCAGTTTTCCCGGAAAAAAACGATAACCGATCCCCCCTGAAGAAGACAGGGTCTTGACAATACCCCAGCTTTCCGGAATGTCCACCTCTAATGGCTCAAGTGATATGTGATTCATAAGCCAGTCCATCACCTCTTCATTTTCAGCTGTAGAATATGAGCAGGTAGAATAGACAAGTATGCCATTTTCTTTAAGCGCGGGTAAGGCATCGGCAAGAATACGTTTTTGCCTTTCTGCGCAGTGCAGTACATTATCGATCGACCATTCCTTGATTGCATTTATATCTTTTCGGAACAGTCCGCTTCCGCTGCATGGTGCATCTACAACCAAGACATCGAAATAACCTCCCAGTTTCCTGCATTGAACAGGATCACTATTGCTGATGATAATCTTTGAGTCACCCCACTTCACCATATTTTCATACAGTATGCTAACCCTGCTGCGGATAATTTCGTTGGCTACTATCAAACCTACCTGTGGAAGCGATGATAACAAACTTGTTTTCCCTCCAGGAGCAGCGCAGAGGTCAAGTATGGAAATTTCTTTTTCTTTTTTAGTCAGATGGCCCACCAGGTAATGGAGGAACATACTGGACGCTTCCTGCACATAGTATGCGCCTGCATGCAGTGAGGGATCGAGCGTGAACTTTGGACGCTCATGCAAATAGTATGCTGATGCACACCATGGGACTTGCCGTGAAACCTGCATGTCAGAACCCTGGAAAAACGCTTCAGCATTTTTTATTTTACTTTCGTTGAGCCTGATGGAAACAGGTGGCACACCTGAATGTGCGTCCAGGAAATCTGACTTGTCAAATCCCTGCACGTCCTTCAATGCATCTAATAAAGCTGCCGGTAATTCCACTGGATAATTATTTCAACAATGCAATGGCCGCCTCCACCTGGTTAGTATACTGTTGCAGTGTAGAAGCTGCAATACGAATATTATCCTGCGCTTCTTTAAACTGGTATTGTTCCAGGCCCTCACGAATGCCAGGAAGTGTTTTCACACCATAGCCCGTATAAAATCCAGGAGCATATATTTGATGCTTATACCATTTACGGCGTGGCAAGCCATTTTCCTGGAGCAGGCTGCGCTCGGCTTTATACAATATCTCGTTGAAGGCCTTCAGCTTTGCTGCGTCGAGTGAACTTGCTTTGGTATAGAGTTGTTGAAATTCTTCTGTCTTTGACTTCAATTGCACCAGTGCATTGTCAAGCGTACTAAAATCAAGAAATGGTACTTCACCTTTTGACAACTTGGGTTTTAGGTGCAGTGTTGGATCGTTTGACAATTCATAGATCTTTTCCGTGGCAAATTTCTTTTCCATTTCCGCGTCTGTCCTTTCCTGTTCTGCCAGCGCTTTAACTTCAGTGGCATAATCTGCAACGGTAGTATAAAAATTAGTAAAGTTCATCGGCAATACCTCTGCGGCACTTAACCTCATCATAATCCTCGCTCCTGTTTGCGCCAATGCAGCTCCATACGCGTGTCCGGGATCTTTAAACTTTTTGTACAGGTCATATGAATCATATATGGAATGGTATTCGCCCCCCTCACTCTCGCCGTCAAATCCGAGATTGAGGGATGAAATACCTAAGTATTGAAGGAATGGTGAGAAATCTGAACCGGAACCTAATGCGCCAAGCTTCAGGTATTTATTTCCAGCCAATTTTGCTTTACCTGCACGGTCTGCGTCAGCCAAATTTTTAGCATAACGCCTGTCACGTATACTCACGCCAGTTTGTGGATCTTTTACTTCCATGGCGATCTCATTGAAAAATGTTTCATATCCATGAGAACCGGCAGCATCAATAAATCCGCGTCCATTTCCATCTGTGTTGATATAGGCAACGGCTTTTTGCTTCAGTTCTTCCTGGTGAAATTCCACCCACTCTGTTGATCCCAAAAGCGCTGGTTCTTCACCATCCCAAGCACAAAATACCAGCGTACGTTTGGGCTTAAATCCCTGTTTTACAAGTTCACTAATGGTTCGGGCTTCTTCCAGTTCTGCCACCATTCCGCTTACGGGATCAGCGGCACCATTTACCCATGCATCGTGATGGTTTCCGCGGATCACCCACTGGTCTGGAAATTCAGTTCCTTTCATTGTGGCAATCACATTATACAGGGGTTTGATATCCCAATTGAATTCAAGCTTCAGCCTGAGTTTTGACTTGCCAGGTCCAACATGGTAAGTGATCGGCAACCCACCTCTCCAACTTCGTGGAGCAACAGGCCCTTCGAGAGATTCCAATAAAGGCAGTGCATCTGCATAAGAAATCGGTATCACCGGAATCTTCATGATGGTAATCGCGTCTTTGCGGTCGAGCCTTTTGGCCTCTTTCACCGCACCTACGCCTGGCGTGAGCGGGTCGCCCGGGTAAACGGGCATGTCCATTACGGATCCACGTTGGGCACCATCAGCCGGACGAAAAGCTCCTTTCGGGTATACGTCGCCGGTACCATATCCATCGTCTGCCGGATCCGAGTAAATGAGGCAACCGACAGCTCCATTTTCAGCCGCTACCTTAGGTTTGATTCCCCTCCATGATCCTCCATATTTGGCGATCACGATTTTTCCTTTCACACTGATTCCCATCCTGGCCAGTTCTTCATAATCGGAAGGTACGCCCCTGTTCACAAAAACAAATTCCGCCGTTACGTCACCATCGGCAGAATATGCATTATAAGTGGGCAACTGCTCAGATTTCTGGGAAGATGTTTTATCTTCTTTCAGTGCGGGTTCATCGAGTTTTGCCGTAAAGGGTGTTGGCCCGAGCAACTGCAATAACCTCGACTTCGGCGAGGGGAAAAGCACATAAAACTCTTCTATTTTGGTGTCATAACCCCATTGGCGAAAAAGGTTCGCCATATATTCCGCGTTTGCCTTTCCCTGTGGAGAGCCCACGTGGTGGGGCCTTGATGATAAAAATTGCATCCATGTATCGAGGTTGCCTTTATTGACCATCGAATCCATTTTCTTCTCCCACTGGATCTCCTTCGCGGCATCAGTCTCGCGGAAGCCGGTTATTTTCTGGGCCACTGCATAAAAGGAACACATGATAAATAGCAGCGTTAACCATTTACGAGACATAGTTGATTATTTAAAAATGAAAATACGAATTATACGTTCTTGATTTCAGCAAGCAGATCCTGCAGTGCTTTTTTCGCGTCACCAAAAAGCATGGATGTTTTAGGTTTGAAAAACAGTTCGTTCTCAATACCAGCATAACCAGGTTTCATGCTTCGCTTATTTACTATTACCGTTTTGGCTTCTTCCACTTCAAGGATGGGCATGCCATATATGGGCGATGAAGGGTCATTTTTTGCAGCAGGATTAACCACGTCGTTTGCGCCTAAGATCAATACCACATCAGCAGTTTTGAATTCCTCGTTGGCCAAATCCATTTCAAGCAGTTTATCATAGCTTACATCCGCTTCAGCGAGCAATACGTTCATGTGACCTGGCATTCTTCCCGCAACAGGATGAATGGCATATTTAACGTCTACTCCCTTACTTTCCAAAACCTTTTCCAGGTCATGGCAGGTATGTTGCGCCTGTGCTACAGCCAGGCCATACCCTGGTACGATCAAAACTTTGTTAGCGTAACTCATGACCATAGCGGCGTCACTGAGCGAAATTTCCTTGTAGCTTCCTGCACCTGATTTTTGTTGTGCAGATGCAACGGCTGCCCCTCCGCCAAATGATCCGATCAAAACATTCTGGACCGACCTGTTCATGGCTTTACACATCAACAATGTCAACAATGTACCTGCTGCACCAACCAAAATACCACCGGTAAGCATTACCGGGTTATTATAGAGAAAACCGCCCGATGCTGCAGCTACGCCGGTAAAAGAATTCAGTAAAGAAATCACAACAGGCATATCAGCACCGCCAATGGGAAGCACAAACATCACCCCGTATAAAAAGGCCATCGTTAAAATAAAATAGAATGTTCTGTCGCTCACCACACCGGCACTGTATATGAAATACAACGCCATGCCAAAAATGACCAGCAATACAATAATATTGATCAGGTGTTGTCCTTTGAAACTAAGGTCCTTCACTTTACCATTCAGTTTGCCCCAGGCCACCATGCTGCCTGCAAAAGATACCGTACCGATGATAAGGCCAAGTATTATGGAGATCATGGTGGAGGTGGCAACGGGTTCTCCATTGGCCATAAAGCCACGACTGGATAAATGATGAAATTCTACAATAGCGATCAGGGCTGCACATGCACCACCCATTCCGTTGAAAAGGCTGACCATTTCCGGCATTGAGGTCATCTTTACTTTTTTCGCCGAAATCGTCCCGATAATGGAGCCGATGACCAAACCACCAAATATCCATGCATAATTGCCCAGTTTCTGCCCATTAGTTTCATATAAAAAAATGGTGGCGAAAATAGAAATCGCCATACCCGCCGCTGCAATAAGGTTTCCTTTTCGTGCATCTGCCGGATGGGATAACATTTTCAATCCGAGTATGAATGTTACGGATCCGATCAGGTAGGCAATGGTCAATAAAGAGAGTCCCATAAGTATGGAGTAGATTAAAAACTATTTTTTCTTTTTGAACATTTCAAGCATTCGATCCGTCACTACAAATCCACCCACCACATTCAGCGTGCCCAATACTACCGCCAGAAAACCGAGGATTAGCGCGAGATAATTATTATGTTCGGCTTGTCCCATCACAATGATGGCACCGATAATCACCACACCATGAATGGCGTTGGCACCACTCATTAGTGGTGTGTGCAAAACACTGGGAACGCGGCCAATCACTTCAATACCCAGGAAGATCGACAGGATCACGATGTAAATAGCCTGCTGGTGTTCCTGTATCCAAAGTAATATCTGGTTCATATGATTTTGTTAGATACTTTTTAATCTTTCGTTCACTACTTCACCACCGTGCACAATACAAGATCCCTTAACCAGGTCGTCCTCAAAGTTCAGGTTCAGTGTACCTTCATTAGTAATGATCAGGGCAAGGAAGTTGGCCATATTTTTGGCATATAATTTACTGGCATCAAAGGGCATCGTGGCAGGCAGGTTACTATTGCCTACTATGGAAACGCCATACATACTTACGGTTTCATTGTTTTTGCTGAAGGGCGTATTACCCCCGGTAGATGCGGCAATATCAATAATCACAGAACCGTGCTTCATGGTCTTCAACATGTCTTCCGTAATCAGTAAAGGAGCTTTCCTGCCCGGTATTTGTGCGGTAGTGATCACAATATCAGCCTTCTTCACTGCTTCGGCTATACGTGCCTGTTGCTTTTCCTTATATTCATCGGTTTGCTCTACTGCGTATCCGCCGGCGGCTGAAGCGTCAGCAGCACCTTCCACTTCAACGAACTTTGCACCAAGGCTCATTACTTCTTCTTTCACTGCCTGGCGGGTGTCAAATACTTCCACCACGGCACCCAGTCGCCTTGAGGTAGCGATAGCCTGCAGACCTGCAACACCGGCTCCCAAGATCAACACCTTGGCAGGAGGTATGCTACCTGCAGCTGTCATCAGCATGGGAAAATAACGGGGGAAGACATTTGCGGCCAGCAACACGGCTTTGTATCCGGCGATATTGGCCTGGCTCGATAATACATCCATTGTTTGTGCACGCGTGGTACGCGGCAGCATATCGAGGCTGAAAACGGTTAGTTTTCGGGATGCTATTTTCCGGAACGTTTCCGGATGGTTCAAGGGTGAAAAAGTACCGATGAGTACTTTGCCCGCTGCTACTTCCATAGCATCTGCCGGGGAATTAATCGATAATAATATATCTGCTGATGATAAAACCCTGCTCCTGTCGGATATCTCGGCACCTGCTTCGGTATACTGTTCATTACTGTAAAAAGCGTTTACACCGGCGTTGTTTTCCACCAGTATTGAATAACCCTTCTTTTTAAGTGCTGAAACGGTTTCGGGTGTTAAGGATATGCGTGTCTCGGGAGAGGGTTCCTGTAGAACTCCTATAATCATATATCAGGTTGGTTGTGCTGATTCGGGCTAAGGTAATTATTTTATAGGGAATGCACCCTATGATATTCTTCATGCTAGAACCTAATCGTAAACGCTTGTTTTTCAAGGAAGGATTCACGAAAGAAAACCAGCCCCACAAAAAAAAGATCAATACTTAGTTTTACGCGGGGATCTTTCCTGATCTCTTCCCAGGCATCTTCCATATCCTTACTCCAATGGATATCATCAAAAACAATACATGAATACTGATCGATTTTTTCTATGATCTGACGGAAATATCTCATCGTTGGCTCCTTTCTATGGTTGCCATCTACAAACACAAGATCAGGAGTGCCTGCCAACTCAAGTGCCTCGTGTAAACGATCGTCAAAATTTCCCCTCATCAGCACCGTGTTCATTAATCCCTCACGGGTGAAATGCGCTTCCGCATATTCGGCGATCTCAGGTGATCCTTCAATGGTGATAAATTTCTCAATTCCTGGTACCGCTGCGAGGTAGGAAGATGTAACGCCAAGGGAAGTGCCCAGTTCAATGATTCTCTGATATCCATAATGGGTTGCAATACGATACAATAACCGGGAGTAACGGGATGGCTTAACCGAAGTTCGGGCGATATCGCAAACCCTTCTGCTATTTGTTTTTCCAGAGACAGAGCCTGCACCCATATCGTTTACATTCAAAACTGACCGGTCTTTTTTAACCATCACCCGGTAGTCTTCAGCACTGGTGTAAGCGGGATAGTGTTTTCTATCCATGAGTACTTCCCGAACAAACTCATACACGAAGGGAGAATGAATGCCGTGCCCACGGCCATTTGCGGCGGTGAGATAGTAACGCGCATATTTTACAGCAAGATGGGGAGCGGTATACATCAAATTATTTCACCCAGGTCTCGAAACTGTAGGAAAAAGCATGTTTATCGTCGGGTGGAAAGCTCGTACTGGATTTCAATTTCCACGAAGGATCGTTCCTGATCTCGGGAAAGAAAATTTCTGCTTCCGGGAAAACATGGTGCACCCTGGTAAGGTAGATCTTGTTGGTGTGCGGAAGGGAATGTTTATAAATTTCTCCGCCTCCTGCGATATACACTTCCCTGCAATCTGTTTCTTCTGCTTTTTTTATGGCTGAAGCAATGTCTTCCGCCACCATGATCTTGTCATTTTCAGGATGGAAGTCCTTGTTGGAAGTCACGATGATATTAAAGCGACCGGGCAATGGTTCACCGGCAATAGATTCATAGGTTTTCCGGCCCATAATCACGGGCATTCCCCAGGTGCTGTTCTTAAAAAACTTCAGGTCGTTCGGAAGATGCCACAAAAGTTTATTATGTTTTCCGATTTCGTTTTTTTCTCCTGCCGCAACAATCTGTGATACTATCATGGGATTATTTTCTGGTGTTGTCAGATGGCAACGGGTGCTTTGATGGCTGGATGGAACTGGTAATTCTCCAGCGTAAAATCTTCGTAACTGAAACCAAATACGTCTTTTATTTCAGGGTTAAGTCTCATCACTGGCAAAGGGAAAGGGTCCCTGCCCAATTGAAGCCTTGCTTGTTCGAGATGATTATTATATAAATGTACGTCACCAAAGGTATGAATGAAATCACCCGGTTCAAGACCACAAACCTGTGCAATCATCAACGTGAGCAATGCATAAGATGCAATATTAAAAGGCACACCCAGGAATACGTCGGCAGAACGCTGATATAACTGGCAGCTTAATTTACCATTGGCCACATAAAACTGGAATAGGCTGTGGCAAGGCATCAGGGCCATTTTCGGAAGGTCGGCCACATTCCACGCGCTTACAATTAGTCTCCTGCTATCCGGATTTTTTTTGATCTCATTGATGAGCCAGGTGATCTGGTCAACTTCTTGTCCGCCTGCTCCTTCCCAACTTCTCCATTGCTTGCCATAAACGGGTCCGAGTTCGCCTTGTTCATCTGCCCATTCGTTCCAGATACTTACGCCATGTTCTTTCAGGTAGGCAATATTAGTTTCACCTTTCAGGAACCACAGCAGCTCGTGCACAATACTTTTCAGGTGAATTTTTTTGGTGGTCACCAGGGGAAATCCTTCTGCAAGGTTAAACCGCATTTGGTATCCGAATACACTGATTGTACCAGTGCCGGTCCGGTCGTGCTTTTGTGCTCCTTTATCAAAAATATGGTGGAGTAAATCGTGGTATTGATGCATGCTGCAAAGTACAAATTAATCCAGCCAATTACATTACCCCAATGGATTGTGGACAATTGATAAACATGTGCTGCATCCATGTATTTCCCGTAGCCCTTCGCGTCGGGGAATTATTTTAATGCTTCTCCGATTACTTTACCAATATTCCCGCTGGGCATTTGTATTTTCAGCAGCGTGGAAATGGTAGGCGCTATATCGGTCATGTGTACATCCCTGGTAGCATGGCCGGATTTTATTCCCCAGCCCATAAATACAACAGGGATATGTGCATCATAGGGATACCATGAACCATGTGACGAACCCGTTGTTCCCCAGCTCAGGTATCCTGAATTAAGGATCACCTGTACATCCCCTCCCCGCTTAACGTTCAGGCCGTTGATGAATCTCTCTTTGACCTCTGTCGGGAGAAGCGCATCATTGATTTCCTCATTGTCAAAAGCGTAAAATATTCCGGGATCCTTGTTGAGTTCTGTGACCAGGTATTTTTTTACCTCGCTGAAAGACAGTTTAGCGGTATCAATCGCTTTTCGATTCAGGTAAATTTGACCGTTTGCATTTGCCTCCATCAGCCTTGGGATATTATATTTATTGTTCGTCTTCATTATCCCTGAAGAATTTGCCGCATTGATCACTCCGCCCGGAAGTTTTTTCTCCTTTGAATAACCCGGGGAGTTTGCAACGCCGTGGTCTGCTGTCAAAAATACGGTATACTGATTGCCAAATTTGCCGTCGAGGTAAGTGAATAGTGCAGCCATTTCTTTATCGAGCCTGAGGTATGTATCTTCAATTTCTATCGAGTTAGGCCCGTACTGGTGCCCTATATAATCTGGTGAAGAAAAACTTACGGCCAGGAAATCCGTGATGTCATCCGCCCCTAGTCCTTCTCCCTGTATTGCCGCTTTTACAAATTCAACCGTCATGGTATTGCCATGAGGGGTAGCCGAAATGGCCAGGTAGTTGGTACCTCCAGTGGCGTTTAGCATATGCGGGAAAACGGGCTTTGCATCACCCTGGGATTTCCCTTCATATATTTTATCGTCTTCATCACTCTGCGTATAGGTTTTGATGGGATATAGCGTATTCCAGTTCAACTTATATAAAGAATCAACTATCCTGCGATTGTTGAAAAATTTAACCCAGCTTGGAAGTTCCTCCATATAATAGGTACTGGTAACCCAGTTGCCCGAGCCTGAATCATACCAATAGGCGCCGTTAGCAGTATGACCGGCTGGCAATACGCCACCGCGGTCCTTGATGGCAATACCCACCACTTTAGATTTGAAATTCGTTGCGATCCTGAGTTCATCGCAAATGGATGTTACAAGCAGATTTTTGGGAGACATCGGTGCTGCATTGCTGTTCCCGCCGATGGTTGTGACGGAGCCGTCTTCCACACAATATACGGTTCTACCCAGGCCCCTGTCGTACCACTCGTTGCCCATTATCCCGTTAATGGCGGGCACACTACCGGTATAAACTGATGCATGCCCGCAAGCTGTCACTGTTTGTGCATAGGGTATATATGCATTGTCACAATTGAAGCCCTCGCGAAGCATCCTTTTGAAACCACCTTCCCCATATCGGTCCTGAAAACGATACAGAAAATCCCAGCGCATCTGGTCTACCATTATGCCTACAACAATCTTCGGCCTTTCGGTTTTAGCAGCCGTACGTTGTTGCGCATTCAGGGAAAATATAAACATCAGGGTTACGGTCAGAAGGGTTATCAGTTTCATATCAATCAGATCATCATTATAAGTTGATAAAGGTAAGTATTCATCCAGATCGGGTTCAAAAATTACGAGTTGGATGAAATGTTTTATTTTTGCAGCGATCTATCAAGAAAATAAAGTAGCACTATGTCAGATATTTTTGAGAAATTATTACGCAACCAGGGACCGTTAGGACAACACCGGAAAAGGGCACACGGTTATTTTTCTTTTCCAAAGCTTGTTGGGAATATTGGAAACCGGATGATTTTTAGGGGGAAAGAGAAGATTGTCTGGAGCCTGAACAACTACCTGGGTCTCGCCAACCATCCTGAAGTAAGAAGGGCTGATGCCGAAGCAGCTGCGGAATTCGGACTCGCTCTGCCCATGGGTGCCAGGATGATGAGTGGAAACAGTGATCACCACGAGCAGCTCGAGGCAGAACTGGCTGCCATTGAACAAAAAGAAGACGCCATTCTATTGAATTATGGTTACCAGGGAATGGTGAGCCTGATTGACGTGTTGTGTAACCGCCACGATGTAATCGTTTACGACGCAGAGAGCCATGCCTGTATAATTGATGGATTAAGATTGCATCCGGGCCACCGTTATGTATGTAAACATAACGATATGGACGATCTGGAAAAGCAACTGCAAAGGGCAACTGCGCTGATCGACAAACAACAGACCGGTGGTATACTCGTGATCACTGAAGGCGTATTTGGAATGGCCGGAGACCAGGGCAGGCTGAAAGATATCGTTGCCTTGAAAGGCAAATATAATTTCCGACTATTGGTTGATGATGCGCATGGCTTCGGAACACTTGGTAAAACGGGTGCAGGTGCAGGTGAAGAACAGGGTGTACAAGATCAGATCGACCTGTATTTCTCGACTTTTGCAAAATCGATGGCGTCAATCGGGGCATTTGTTGCAGGAGAAAAAACCATCATTGACTATATCCGATACAATATCCGCAGCCAGATCTTCGCTAAGAGTTTGCCGATGCCATTGGTGCTGGGTAACCTTAAAAGACTGGAACTGTTGCGCAACCACCCTGAATTAAAGGATAAGCTTTGGTCAAATGCTTTAAAACTGCAATCAGGATTAAAAGAGAAGGGCTTCGACATCGGCAAAACCGATTCTGTGGTCACACCGGTGTACATGAAAGGTGGTGTGGAAGAAGCTACGGCCATGGTAATGGACCTTCGCGAAAACTACCATATTTTCTGTTCAATCGTAATCTATCCGGTAATTCCAAAAGGACATATTATTTTCCGTCTTATTCCTACAGCAGTGCATACAGATGAGGATATCAGGCTAACGCTTGAAGCGTTCCAGGAAACCAAGCAAAAGCTCGATGCCGGAGAGTATAAGGTAGAAGCCATTCCGGACATGGCGCAGGCATAGAGGATAATGTGCCAATGCGGCAATGTGAAAGTGCGATAATAGAATGAGCTAATGTGGCATGCGGCAATGAAATTGTATTCATCACATTGCACACATTGCCGCATTATCACATTATTAAAATCAAAACCCTCCTTTTGGAGGGTTTTGATTTTAATAAAAAAGGCAGGATAAAAATCCCGCCCGCTCTATATCCAATATCCTATGAAAACCAAGTCTATGATACTACACTGGTATCATAAGTTGCCTCGGTTTATAAAAAATTTTCGGGTGGGGTAAAAAAAAAAGAGGCCAGGATAGAAATCCAGCCCCGTTTTAAATCCAATATCCTATGAAAAACCAAGATATAAACGGGGGCTTTGGTTGTTTTATTGCAAGGAGCTATTTCCAGCTTGAAGAATATTTTTGATGAAACTTCTCAAAGGGTTGATTACCATAGTGTCCATCTCCGAAATAGCGCAGGATAATCTCCATCTCCTTTACTTCCAAATAACCTGCTATGGCCTGCGGTGATTCACCTTTTGCAGGCATAATGACCGTAGTGGGAAAAGAAAGTTCACCCCTGGTTAGGTATAGTGCGTAAGAATTGACCCTATAAGTGGGGTGATAAGTGTAGTGCTTGCCCAGCCATGCAATGTCTTCTTTTGTTTCCGCGTTGAGTTTTACGGGAATAAAGTGTTCATTAATATATTTGATTACCTGTGGATGACTATACGTTTTTTTGTCCATCACTTTACACCAGCCACACCAATCAGTATACAGATCGATCAATACAGGTTTGTCCTGCAATTTCAAAGAGGCTTCTGCTTCTTTAAGGCTCAACCATTTGACCTGCTCTTTGGGAAGAATACGAATACTATTTAGCGAAACTGGCTCAGTTGCCTGCTTAACCGGTCGCATAAACGATAACACCAAAACCACAGTTCCGGCCGCCAACTTAAACGCGCCGACCCAGCCTTTGACGCCCTGTTCGCTGATGCCCAAACCCAGAATGATCGTGTCCTCAAAAATCACCGGAGCCATATTGAACGAGCCTTCGTTCCTGGCGGAATCTACGACCTTGCGTTCCCACAGTGGCTTGCCGGTTTCGATGTTCAGGGCGAAGAGATAACCATCGGTCGTGGCGCGCACGACATAGCCGTCTTTGATCGCCACGCCGCGATTCGGCGGATGCACTTCGAGCGATTTGGGTCGCCAATCGTGCCGCCATTTCACACGGCAATTCGTCGCATCCAGCGCCACCGTCGCTGTCGAAGTCGTGATGTACATGATGCCGCGATAGACAATCGGGTTATTGTGAAAAGGCTTCGTGTCGCCCGCCTGATACATACAAGTCGGACGCAAATTCGCCGCGTTGTTGGGCGTGATCTGCTGCAAGTCAACATAGCGCGAGCCGCTGTAATCGTGGTTGGAAAGCAACCAGTCCGTCGAATTCGTAGCGGCGGCATTGAGTTCTGCTTGCGTGGGATATTTTGCGGTTGGCTTGCCGCTCGGCGCGATCGTGCTGCTGGCGGCGGGCATCATCGCTTCTTTCGTCGCGCCTTGCGCTTCGATTTTGATTTGCTTCAGCAACGCCGCATCCATCGGCAATTCACGCCCGCCGACGCGATAGCCGTTGGCGCGGAGCAGATGCGCGACAATCGCCATGTATTCCGACTGACTGAGCGTCCCGCCTGCGCCATACGGCATTTGCGTGCTCGTGATGAAGTACAAATCGTCTACGGACTTGCCGCCCCATTTGGCCAGGAAGCGGCTGCCCGTGAGCGGCGAGGCCGACGCGCCTTCGAGCGCTTGCCCGTGACAGGTTGCGCATTTGCTGGCATACAGCGTTTGCCCGCGCTGGGCTTGCGCCTCGGTGAAAATTCCAGCGGGTTGCCCGGCGGCGGGGAGTGCCAAGCCGATCCAGCAACTCAGCCATAGAACGGCGCGAAGATAATCGGCGGTGAACGATGAAGTGCGTGTCATAGGTTCTCCTTCGTAAAATGTGGATTGCACAGCGAATTCATTCGCTTGTCTGATCACCAAGAGCAAATGAATTTGCTACTACGTGGCTCATTCATAAATCATTACTCGATCTTCGAGAGCGCATTGAGCAACTCTTCGGCCAGCCCATCGCAGAAGCATTCATTGTCCGCATCATTGCTGATATTCACAACCGGCAACACCGCGATGGATGGCGTTTCATTTTTCAGCTTAGCCGTCGTGTCAGGCGTCATGTCATGAGTTCGCGCTTTAGCGTGTCTCCCTCCACGGTGGCAACCTGAAGGTTGAACTCATGACGCCTGTGGTCCGGGGTTGGGGTTGCTTAGTTGTGCAATTCCGCCAGCAGCGCTTTGGCCTCCTGCAAATCCGCTGTGTCGAAGCTTTCGGTGAATCAGCCGTACATCTCCGCGAGCATCTGCCGCGCTGC
>JANMMA010000304.1:0-8002 GCA_031372815.1 Sphingobacteriales bacterium | reverse complement strand
ACCGGGCTTGGACTATCCCTTAGCTACGATATTGTAAAGGCCCAGGGCGGGGAATTGACAGTCAACAGCAAAGAAGGAGAAGGTTCCGAGTTTATTCTGCGGTTAAAGGCTAATAACTGATGTTACCATAAACCCTAAATACCCCCTTATAAAGGGACGAACAACCATGCACCTACTGTAGCTGCTCCACGTACAGTCTGACCGGTCAAGGAGATGAGCATAGATCAACCGGTGAAGCCAGTTAAAATAGTGGAAGCAATAAATAATGATGCCAATTCTGGTAACTGGGACTCCATACAGCCCGAATATGGAAATAGCCTACATTAGTAATGGGTAAATACTATTTACCCAGTTTCGCCTATGCAGCAAAATCGCCAGCTCGCCGCCATCATGTTCACCGACATAGTCGGGTATACGGCCATGATGCAGGAAGATGAACAGTCGGCCGTCATAATTACCAAGCGGTATGTAGCTATTTTAAGACAGCATGTTTCATTACACGGGGGCGAAATTCTAAATGATTATGGGGACGGCAGCCTCTGCACATTTTCCAGTGCAACCGAAGCTATACGGTGTGCGATGGAAATACAGACGCAGTTGCAGCGAGCGCCAAAAGTTCCATTACGCATCGGTTTGCATATTGGGGAAGTGTTTTTTGAAGACGGAAAAATCTTTGGAGATGGAGTTAATATTGCTTCGCGAATCCAATCTATTGGAGTAGCCAACTCAATTCTTTTTTCATCAGAGATCAGCAGTAAGCTGGGTAATCAGCCTGAATTCCTAATGACCTCATTAGGAAAATTTTTATTCAAAAATGTTACTGCACCCCTCGAAATTTTTGCGCTTACCAACGAAGGTCTTGTCGTCCCCGACAAAGGGAAATTAGAAGGCAAACTGGCGGAGAATAAAAATAACAGTGGGAAGACAGCATTTATTGCCACGCTCTTACTACTTGTTGCTATTTCTTTATTTGTATATCGAAAATTTGTCAGGTCAACAGCATTTACCGGCAATGAAAAGTCAATAGCAGTCCTTCCTTTTGATAATATCAGCAATGACACACTTCAGCAATACTTTAGCGATGGGATAACAGAAGACATCATCACCCAACTTTCCAAAATAGCCGACCTTAAAGTGATTTCCCGCACTTCTGTCATGCAATATAAAAACACCACAAAGACTATCAGGCAGATTGCCAGGGAATTAAATGTGGCCGCTATACTGGAAGGTAGTGTCCGGAAAGAAGGGAGCAATGTAAGGATCAATGCCCAGCTTATAGATGCCAATACCGACCAGCATATATGGGCAGATCAATATGACAGAAATGCGAGTGAAGTTTTTGCCATCCAAAGCGACGTGGCCCAACGGATAGCTAACCAGCTTAATGTAAAATTAACTGCCGATGAAGGGAAAAGAATTCAAAAAAAAGCAACTGATAATATTTCTGCATATGAAGACTACCTGAAAGCTAGGAAATCACCCTTCCAGCAACGAGAAACATTATTGTTAGGAGCCCTGAAAAAGGATTCCAGCTTTGCATTGGCCTGGGCGGAACTTGCACTGCTTTATTCGAAAATGCCTGCGAGGGATCCGGCAGATGTACCTTTTTACATCAGCAAGTCTCTTGATGCCGCCTTAACAGCTGTGAACCTTGGTCCGGATCTTTCAGAAACGCATATGATCCTGGGAGATGTATTAAAAACGATTACGCTGAATCCCGCACTTTCGATAAAAGAATTGAATAAGTCCATTACGCTGAATCCAAACAATGCAGAAGCGTACGGGTTCCTGGCTTTTGCCCAGATAGAGCTTGGCCAGTTTACCGAAGCAGAAATAAACCTTATAAAAGCGCAACAACTGGATCCGTTATCCGGAATTATCAGGGGTGGCTGGATGACATATTACCGATATTCACGGAATCCGGAAAAACTCATGGCCTTTCTGCAGGAACAACCAACAGAACTAATGGATGCAAGAAATAACGGAATTAAACGATCGTACTATTTTTTGAAAGATGAATATGATTCCATTCTCATGATTGGAACTTCTTTTCGTGATCCTGTCTTAATAGGCATTTCTTACGCGAAAACGGGCAGGCCTGTGGAAGCAAAGAAAATTGTTGATTCGTTAATGGCCGTGTCACCACTTGATCACGCCTTCGATATTGGAATTATTTATGCCTGGCTTGGAGAAAAACAAAAATCGATGGAATATTTAAATCTTGCCTACAGGATGTACGACTATAACCTGATCAAAATAAAAGTTGATAAACTTTTTGACCCGCTGAGAAATGAGGCAGCATTCAAGGAATTGCTAAGAAAAATGGGGATGGAAAACTGAGTATATAACAAATCATTTGAAAGATCCTAATTTTATCAGTTCAAATGACATCTAAAAGCCGTCAGCTAGCCGCTATCATGTTCACCGATATTGTAGGATATACGGCACTGATGGGTCATGATGAATTAAAGGCATTCGAGTATCTGAGAAAGAACCGTGAATTGCAAAAGCCCGTTATTGAGCAATTTAACGGCCGATGGATCAAAGAGCTGGGGGATGGCGTAATGGCAAGTTTTAAAACAGTTTCTGATGCCGTTAATGCAGCTATTAAGATTCAGCAAATTTGCCGGCAGAATCAGGATTATCAATTACGAATCGGCATACACCAGGGGGAAGTTGTTTTTGAAAATGATGACGTTTTTGGTGATGCTGTAAATATCGCTGCCAGAATACAGGCCGTGGCGAATCCAGGGGGAATATTCGTTTCAGAATCTGTGTATCATATCATTTCTAACAAAAAAGACATTTTTACAAAATTCATTAGAGAACAGTCTCTAAAAAATGTAAAGTCTTCCATAAAGATTTATGAAGTACTCCTGGAGGATGAAAAAGAAAAAGCAAAATCACCCGAAAATGAACGCGCCGAAACAACTACATTAATTAAAACATCCCTCTTTGATAGCGGTCATCCGCTAACAAACGTAAACGGGTACACGAAACCGGAAAAGAGCATTGCAGTATTGCCTTTTTTGAACATGAGCAATGATCCGGAGCAGGAATACTTCAGTGAAGGCATTGCAGAAGAAATCATCAATTCCCTGGTTCACATTAAAGAACTTAAAGTGGCTTCCCGCACATCGAGTTTTCAATTCAAAGGAAAGCATGTGGATTTACATGACATTGGCGAAAAGCTAAAGGTAAAAACCATACTTGAAGGCAGCATTCGCAAACAGGGAAGTAAAATAAGGATCATGGTACAGCTCATCAATATTGAGGATGGATTTCATTTATGGAGCGAGCGATACGACCGTGAACTGGATGACATTTTCGCCATACAGGATGATATTGCACTGGCGATTACGAAGAAATTAAGAGTAACGCTCGGAATTAGCGAAAAAGCACAGTTGGTTAAAACTTATACGGACAATACTGAAGCATACCAGCTTTATCTCAAAGGAAGGTATCATTGGAACAAAAGAACTGTAACAGGAATTGAAACATCAATTAAATGTTTTGAACAGGCCATTGCCCTCGACCCGGGATACGCACTGGCATGGGCTGGAATCTCTGATGCTTATAACATATTAAGTGAATATGGTAAGCATCGTAAAAGAGACGTTTTCCCAAAAGCAAAAGTTGCGGTTTACAAAGCCCTCGAACTCGATAATGAATTGGCAGAAGCCCATATATCATTAGGGCTATTGTTAATGCTCGATGAGTGGGATTGGGACAATGCAGGAAAGCAATACAGGCGAGGCCTTGAACTCAATCCACAGTATGCAACCGGGCATCACTGGTATGCGGAATGGCTGATGTACCAGGGAAAATTTGAACAGGCATTCAAAGAAATTTCGCTGGCAGAGGAGTTGGACCCTATCTCATTACCGATTGCAAAAGATAAAGGACTGGTTTATTACTATAGCAGGCAATACCAAAAATCCATTGAACAGGTTACCGGAACATTAAAACATGATCCTGCTTTCTCAACGGGCCACAGGATACTTTCAATGGTCTACCAGGCTATTCATAAGTTTGCTGAAGCCATAGAAGAAAATTCACTTTGGGAAGAAGCGATTGGTAAAGATCT
The DNA here is from genome assembly GCA_031372815.1 of Sphingobacteriales bacterium. Lineage (GTDB taxonomy): Bacteria > Bacteroidota > Bacteroidia > Chitinophagales > Chitinophagaceae > Pollutibacter. Next base: position 3,915 of record JANMMA010000304.1, on the reverse strand, counting down.
CCTGACAATTTCCTCCCTGGCTCAAATTCATGCTGCCTCGGGTAACACTGTCGAGGCAAAAAGGATTATCGATCAGTTCACAGAGCAGGATATTTTAGATATGAGTGATTATCGAAACCTTGCATTGATTTATGGCGAATTAGGAAACAACGACAAGGCGTTTGACTATTTGTACAAAGCTTATGAACGAAGGGATATTTCTTTAACCAGCCTTAAGATAGATCCCAAGTTCGATCAACTTCGAAACGATCATCGTTTCGCCGAACTACTGGGCAAAATTAATTTTCTCTCATGATTTCGCTTATAGCTCCCGGTTACCCATGGTGATGCATAACTATTTTTAAAAAGGGTATCCCAAAATAGTACCTTTCTTACATGATTTCAACCCAACCACTCTTGCGCTATATTGCGCCTGCATCGTTTTGCCTTATTTTATTGCTGAACAGTTGCGCCGATGAAAAACCTGCAACGCCCGGTTTTATCGACCAGGCAAGATTACTCAGGGCTGACGAGCAGCCGGAAAACTGGATGTCGCTTGGCCGTGATTTTAAGCAGCAGCATTTCTCTCCACTGACAAAAATAAATGAGGGCAACATTAGCGACCTGGGCTTTGCATGGGAATATGATGCAAGTTCAAGAATCGGCCGTGTACCTCGTGGGCTCGAAGCGACGCCGATTGTAGTTGATGGTATCATGTACACTTCTGGAGCATGGGGTGTTGTATATGCATTAAATGCGGCAACGGGAGTTGAGATATGGCGTTACGATCCCGATGTAGATGCATCTTATAATAGGAGAGCCTGCTGTGATGTGGTAAATCGTGGCGTACAGGTATGGAAGGGGAAGGTCTATGTGGCCACACTTGATGGTTATATGGTTTGCCTCAACGCTGCTGATGGGAAACTCATCTGGCGCAAGGATACATTTACGGACAGGTCCATATCATACACTATCACCGGCGCACCACAGATCGCAAAGAATGTAGTAGTGATTGGAAACTCCGGTGCTGAATTTGGCGTTCGTGGTTACATCACAGCATATGACCTTGAAACGGGCGAACAGAAGTGGAGATTCTTTATTGTGCCCGGTGATCCAAAAAAAGGGTTTGAACACCCAGAGATGGAAATGGCTTCAAAGACCTGGGATCCCAACTCCACATGGGAAGCGGGCTTAGGCGGTACGGTTTGGGGACAATATGCTTACGACCCTGAGTTGAATTTACTTTATGTAGGAACAGGAAATTCATCTCCCTACCTGATATGGTTCAGGAGTCCGAATGGCGGTGATAATTTATTCCTCAGTTCCATACTCGCCATTAATCCCGATAACGGAAAACTATCCTGGCACTATCAAACCACACCGGGAGAGATATGGGATTATACATCTACGATGAACATCATTCTGGCGGATATTGACATCAAAGGAAAACCGCGCAAGGTTTTAATGCAGGCACCGAAGAATGGCTTCTTCTATGTGCTGGACCGCAAGACGGGTGAATTGTTATCGGCCGAAAAATATTCCCCAGCCAACTGGGCAAGTCATATCGACATGAAAACCGGCAGGCCGGTACTAACAGGCCAGGGGTGGTATAAGGATACTCCAAAACTGGTTATCCCTTCACTATCAGGCGCGCATAGTTGGCAGCCTATGTCGTACAGCCCCATAACAAAACTGGTATACATACCCGTTATTGTGAGTCCGATGATTTACAAGTCTTTGCCTGCATACTCATTTCAAAAACGTGTATTTGGTACAGGGCTTAATTATGCAGGTTCAGAGCCGCCCTTTGTACTGGAAGCGAGCAAATATGTAACCAACCAACCTGATACAGTTAACAAAAGTTATCTGAAAGCATGGGATCCTGTGACCCAAAAAGAAGTTTGGAAGGTAGAAATGGAGGTGCCCAAGGCCAATGGCGGCGTGCTTTCTACTGCGGGCAACCTCGTTGTGGAAGGTACCAGTACCGGTTACCTGAAAGTGTACGATGCGAAAACCGGGAAGTTATTAAAGGAGATATTTACTGGAACAGTCATCATGGCTGCACCGATGAGCTATATGGTTAACGGGGAACAATACATTGCTGTAATGGCTGCGTCAGGTGGCGATAACCTTGCTTTTGGATATAAAGGAATGGTCACGGAGAAGTATCAGAACAAAGGACGAATTCTTGCCTTTAAATTACATGGCAAGGAAACACCCCTGCCGCCGTTGGTGGAAGTAATAAAAACTCCAAGGCCTCCGGATGTAAAAATTGATCCATTGCTGGTGGCAAAAGGAGCTGTGCTATTTGACTCGCATTGTATTCTCTGCCATAGTGCAAGTCCGAATTATTTTCATTATTCACTCTATCCGGACCTGGGTAAAATTAACGCGACCATGCATGCAGCATTTAAAGACATATTATTGAAAGGTGCTTTATCAAAAAATGGAATGTCCTCTTTTGCTGATATATTATCTGAAGCAGATGTTGAAGCAATACATCAGTTCCTGATCGCTGAGCAGAAAAAAGGATGGGAGAAGGAAAATGAGTGAATTTGGGGATCCCGAAGGATCGGGACAAGTTATGGGAAATGTGTGAGTGGAAAACAGTGAAATGTAAGATCATTAAAGTGTAAAATTAAACTCTTTAATTTGTTTTATGAAGTTTGCATTTATCATTACCCTGCTCCTTGTCATGATGTTCAATTCCTGTAGTGTTCAGAAAACAATAACGCAAAAGAAAATGCGCGGCATGTATTCCCTTTACCGGTTTGAGGCGTTGGATCCTTCAAACGACTGGGTGGTTGACAGTAGTAGAATCGGATATAGTGGCTATATATTGTATGACGGTCTCGGACATATGGCTGTGCACTTGTCGCCGAAAGGCTATAAAGACTTTGATGTGAAGAAAAACACAGATAGTCTAAGCCATGAGGAACTGTTGGCAAGGTCTAAATATTATGAATCTAACTATGTCTATTTTGCCAATGCAAAGATTTCAGGCAATAATATTGTTCATGAAAGACTCTCCGCAACTGCCCCTGGTAATTGGGGAGTATCGGTTACCAGGCAAATATCTTTTCATCAGGATACTCTATATCTTACCACAACGGAAAAAGTTGGCGAGACAAGGCTTAGACTGAAATGGGTAAAGATGAAATAATTTTATAAGAGATTACAAATTGCAAAGAATAAAACTGTTGTGAAACCATTTCTACATAAAACTTCGTGCCTTATTTTAATTCCGTACGTTTTGTTAACTCTAACGCCATGATCTTTTTCTGGTCTGGTTCTTGAAAACGCTACCCTGTATTTCTTGAACTATAAAATTTAAACTATGAAAATGATTAAGAGGATGGCAATGATTGTTGCCGTGAGTTTTTTCGCATTCGAGGTTTCGGCACAAACCGATACTGCTCTTCAGACACCTACACAACAGCCAGGAACAGCGCAGGGTGGTGAGTCTAATTCTATCGTGGATTTAGTAAAGTCGGCCAGCGATGTAAGCACCCTGGTATCAGCAATTGCCGGAAAATAACCTGAACTTTAGTAATATCATGGCTGGCTCATAAAGAGCCAGCTTTTTTTTGCAATACTGCTTTCTCTTCTATCCCAAATGATTTGAAATTTTTGGAGTCTGCTTTATTCGTTATCCTTACTGCAAGACGTTGCCCATTCAGCAAGTCTCGTAATGGCATTGTTCCTGAGCCGATGTAGCATGAATCAATACTGTTAACCTTTCCCTAACTTTTCACAGCAGTTTTGTTTACTCTTCTTACCCGTGTTTTCTTGGTTTCGTGAACAAGAAAATTTTTCTTTTTTAAATTAAGACTTTGCTGAACAATGATTCTTTTATACCGTTTCAATGTCCTGCCCATCATACTAAACCGTCGAAAACAGATCATTTGGGCATAAAGAAATTTTTAATCATTTTAA
>JANMMA010000276.1:0-14998 GCA_031372815.1 Sphingobacteriales bacterium | reverse complement strand
GACCGAATACTTCTTGATCTGTGGCAATAGTTGCGAAGAAATAAGTGCTGATATCTGGCGTGTATTGAGGAAGTATGGACTGATACCGTCCGTAAAAAAGGACTGGGATTTACGCGCACCTGATATGCACCATTCAGTTTTGGTAGAACCGCTATCGGCAATCAATTTTACAGGCGGCATAATTAATTCAACTTATTTAGGGAAATTTGTGTTTTCATATCAAGGTACAAAGTAAGGAATGAATAATAAAAAATTACAGGTCTGGTTCCCCTTCTTCTTTTCGCTTTCCATGATCATCGGGATGTTTTTTGGATACAAACTCAGGGATAAAATGCCTTTTGCAACAAATATCCTTCGCAGTTCTGCAGGATCACAGATGCAGGAGGTGATTTCCCTCATCCGTAACCGTTATGTAGACCCCGTAAATACAGACTCATTGAGCGAGCTGGCCATTGAGGAAGTGCTGACACACCTTGATCCCCACACGGTTTATATCCCGGCAGCAAAGCTCACCGAAGTAAATGAAGACCTGGCCGGAAAATTCGAAGGTATCGGTGTTGAATTCAACATTTTTGAAGATACGGTGCATATCCTGAATGTGTTACCTGGCGGACCAAGTGATAAAGCGGGTTTAGAAGTAGGCGACCGCATCATTAAAGTGGAGCAGCAGGTAGTTGCGGGTAATCATATTACCTCCGACAAGATCAGGAGCCTCCTGCGTGGTGCAGGTGGCAGTAAAGTGAACATTACCATCAACAGAAGCGACGCTGCAGTTCCCTTTACAATTACCCGTGGTTTTATTCCCTTGTATTCCCTTGATGCGGGCTATATGATGGATCCGGAAACAGGGTACATCAGGCTGAGTAAGTTTTCTGAAAGCACGTATGAGGAATTCATGGCCTCACTGGAAAAATTAAAAGGTGAGGGCTTGAGGGAACTTGTCCTTGACCTAAGGGACAACGGCGGTGGAATACTAGACGAAGCGGTGGAGATTGCTGATGAATTTATTTCCGGTGAAAAGCTCATTGTATACACTGAAGGAAAAAATAATCCAAGGCGCGACTATAAAGCGAGACGCAGAGGGTTGTTTGAAGAAGGTAAACTGGTGATCTTGATGAATGAAGGCTCTGCTTCTGCCAGCGAAGTACTGGCGGGTGCGCTTCAGGATTGGGACAGGGCTACCATCATAGGTAGAAGAAGTTTTGGAAAAGGCCTGGTTCAGGAACAATATACCCTGCGAGACGGAGCTGCGCTGCGGCTAACTGTGGCGCGCTATTACACACCACTCGGAAGAAGCATCCAGAAATCATATGAAAAGGGATTGTTTGACTATAATGGTGAGATAATGAACCGATACCAGCATGGTGAAATGTTTAGTGCCGATAGTAACAAGACTGTTTCGGGCACTGCTTACAAAACCAGCGGAGGCAAAACAGTTTACGGCGGCGGCGGCATTACGCCCGACATCTTTGTAGCTTTTGATTCAACCACCGTTGATACCTTAATCAATGCGCTATACCGTAAAAATACGCTGGGCAATTTTGTATACCGCTATTATATCAGCAACGTTTCTTCCTTTAATGCATATAAGCAAGCTGCAACGTTTGCACATCAATTCACTGTAGACAAAACACTGTATAACGGACTCGTTGATTTTGCACGAAAAGACTCTATCAATATTTCGGGCCTTCGACCTAAAGACCAGTTGTTCCTGGAACAGCGGATAAAATCGCTACTGGCCCGACAGGTCTGGCGTTCTGAAGGCTTCTATGAAGTGATTAATACCACCGACCCGGTAGTGAAAAAAGCGATGGAAATAATTCATTGAAACAAAAAAATTTGATCAGGTTAAATAGCACTGGAGTTTTAGTAATATACTCATTGATGATAACTCACAAAGATTTAATGACATAAATAAGCGAACTGCAACGCTCCTTATGACCGGCTGCTTTTATATTAGATAAACCTCCCTGAAAAAAAGCCGATAGCAGGTTTCCTTTCCTGTATTTTTCGCTGAGCATACTCACATACACACTATCGAACCACATCGGCAGGATATCCACGGCTTCTAAATGGTGCATCAACAATAATTCTTTCATGGATGCCGGTGAAAAATGATATAGATGACGAGGTACATCGTATGCAGCCCATCCATTACCGTAATGCTGTGCGTCTCCACAAGTGTAATTGGGCACAGCAATACATAAAACCCCGTTTTCTTTAAGCAACAGCCGGAGCTGATTCATATAAGAATGCAATTCATGAACGTGTTCAAGAACATGCCATAAGGTAATAGCATTGTATGATCCCGGAATAATCGAAAATAAATGTTCACTAGATTCAACAGGAATACCCTTTTGCACCGCCAGTGAACGAGCCTGTTCATCAGGTTCAAGTCCTTTAACCTGCCAGCCGGCTTGTTTCATGACCGACAGAAATGATCCTGTACCACAACCAACATCCAGCAGACTGCCCTCTCGAAGACCGGTACGATTGATGATGAGCCGTTGTTTTTGCTGAAGGGTTATATTCCTCACCTTATGGTACAGGTTGTTGACAATACCTTTTTTTGTATCGGAGTGTGAAATGTAATCTGCAGACAGGTAATATCGCCCGATATCTTTTATTTCAGGAACTGACTGTGTAAAACGTAATGAGCATTTATTGCAATGCCATATCGGAAAAATTTCCCCGCTTACGGTATAGTCTTTGGCGTTAAGCACTTCATGAATATCAGTACTGTTGCATATGGGGCAATGCTCATATTGAATCATACTGATAGGTACATTTTAACGTTCATTCTGCAATGGCGCCTGTGAGGGAACAATATGGGATTGCCGGCCTCCGTAGGTTGACGTTTTCTGATTTAGCAGGCTGAAAAAAAGTACTAATAAAACAGTGGCACCAATAATGGCAGCCGGGATCCACCAACCCGCTTTTTCTTCAATGTATGATTCATGCTCAAGCCATTCCTGCATATCGCTTTTATGCATTTCCTGTTCGCCAACGAGCACGGCATGATCGTTTTCTTTTCTGATTACGCGCTCAGCATTTACGGCCGGAAGAAATGCGTATTTTACGCGCTCGGGTTCAAATAACATTTGTCCGGCTGACCCACTCTCCAGCACACCAACACCCGGCCATTCGACTTTCTCACCTTTCTTTAGTTTGCTATGTAATTCAACAGAAAATTCATTCACCATCCTGACGGCTTCCCAATCAGAGATATTTTTTTTCTGAGAAATGTAATTAAACATTTCCCGGGAAGGGGAATCTGTGGCGTTATTAAAACTAATGGTATAATTCGGCGGTACTATTTTCCTGGTGGCAAAATCACTTTGTGCGGATATCCTTTGTAAACTAAAAGTACCTATGCCGGGAAGGCTTACCGATTTATTCTGAATAAAAAACAGGTAAAGTAGTTCTGCGATATCGGCCACCCTTGTCATGATCCAAAGATATAGGATTCCGCTATTGATCAAACCTGAATATTCCCCCGATCAGCATATTGAATCCGTAATTCTGATACTGGTGCCAGCGTTCGTATTTCGAACTGAATATATTGTTGAATTGTGACCAGAGAAAAAGTTGTTTGGTGATCCTGAACTCCAGCCCTGCATTCAGGTCGATGGCTCCTGCAGATCTGCCATCCGTGCCGTTTTTGTTTCTATACAGGGGACCATCCCACAAAAAGAAATCACTGGTTAGCCAGAAGTCTTTCATAATATTCCACCTCAGGTTAGTGCTGAATTCAAGCGGCACTAAGCCCCATGGCCTGTCTTCCGTTTTTTGTTCATTGAATTTATACCAGTTGAATCTTGCTGCAAGGGTAAACCGTTCCGCCTCCACAATACCGATCTCACCCTGTAACTGAATGGCTTTTAACTGTTGTTCAAAAGCAATATTGAATGATTTGCCACTGATGGTATCATTGACAAAAAGCGGCACATTAAGAAATTCAGCATAACCCATTTTTGCATTGTAATTAAAGTGGTCAAGGATGGTTCCTTTTATGCCCACAAACCTTTCGATCATCCTGTTATTACGCAGTTCTGTGGGAACTGCCAGATAAGGATTGACAGCTGCAAATCGCTGATAGGAACCTTTATTGTAGTAACTAATCCATCCTGCCTGTATGATCCATTTCTCACCAGCTATTGGAACATCCACAAGGATGTTGGGTAACAACTTAAAATTTCCATTGTCCCATGATGGCGTCATGCCTGCATTGACCTTAAGGTTCGGTGTACGCAATGCCAGGGCAACAGGAATGGTAAAAATATTATTGTTAATGGAAGTTTGTTTTGCTGGTGAAAATCGGGTGACATCACCCACAAAACCCAGTTTGAGTCCAAATGAATTCCCAATAAACTTCTCTAATGGTAATTCAAGCACTGCATTACTTTCATTGTTGCTTTTATTATCACTAAATACATCCACTTTCAGCCTGGGATGATAAGTAAGGCCAAATTCTGTGGGGATGGGATTTCTTATGCCCGCTTCTCCACTGATGGTGGAAAATCGCTGTTGAAGATCGTCCCTGTTATAACTGAATTTCGTGTGATCGTATCCGTATTGATAGTATTTGTCGGAAGAAAAGCCGAGGCTGGCATGAAACTCAACCTGTTCATTGATGGGCGTGAACATATATCCTTTGGCGCCCGTCTTGCTGTAATCCTGGTCTTCCAGTTTTCCCTTAGATGATATATGGTTGGCCAGGATATTGAATTTTGCCTTTCCCGCAGGGAAGCTTAGTCCAGCCTGGAGATATGGCGTTTGTAAATTACCATAACCTGCCTTGATAAAGTTGCTGTTGCTCCAAGCGCCGTTGGAATCCACTTTTAATGCGAGCGGATTCAGGTTCACGGTAGAAAGTCCTGGAAAAACGTTCTGGGAAGGAATCGCATAGTTCAAACGTGGCTTACTGGTATCCGCCGGGGGCGGTGTGGCGTTGAAATTTATTTTAGCAGCGTTCCGAAGGACAGGTTTAAAAGAAGACGTAATTTCGATGGTTCTCCTGCTCGTAGTATCCTGCGCCATTGCAGACATACAGGGTATTGCTAAGATGGATAAAAACAATATTTTTTGCTGGCTGTTCATTCGTCCTTTTTAATGTTTTTTAAAATACCCTACGTGCCTCAACGCTATTGTTAACTGGTCTTGCCGACCGATTTTTCTTCGGCAATTACTTTTTCTAATTTAGACTGGGCTTCGGTTTTCAATTCGGTAATTTTACTGTTTTCGATAACACTCTGTAGGGTAGCTTTGGCGTTAAAATAATCTTTCTGCCTGTAGAAAACATCTCCTAACAGGATGTAAGCCCTGGTGATCCAGAAATCATAGGAACCGGATTTATTGATGGTCTCGAAAGCTGCTTTTTCTGCATTTTTAAGGTCGTCGAGCATCATATAACTGGCCGCGATCTCATACCTGGCTTCAGCAGCGTAAGCCGCTTTACTTAAATTAATCACATTACGATAGTGCTGAATGGCTTCAGTGAATTCTGCTTTGTTCTGGTTAACCTTTGCCAGTACCATTTCTGCCAACACTTTATCGTCAGTGCTGATAGATTTTTCATTCAGCAATTCATTTGCATTACCCGACGCTTCGTCCCACTTCTTCAGCTGGAACTGACTCCGCAGTAATCCGCGCATGGCATCAAGCCTTATCTCACGGTTACCCGTAATCGATTTAAGCTGGCTGAAATATTTCTCGGAAGCTGTGTAATCCTTCAGTTCAAAATAACTGATCCTGGCCGCCTGTTGGGCGGATTGTTCAGCATATTTATTGGGTGCCTTATCAGCGACCTGTCCGTATCCGGTAATGGCATTTTTCCAGTCTTTGCGCTTATTGTAGATCTCACTTCGGAGGTATAGGGCATTGATTCCAAAAGCACCATTCGGAAACTGCTGCAGGTAATTATCGAAACCTGCGATGGCTGCATTCATGTCACCGTTCGCATATTTTGACTCAGCAGCTGTATAGGCAAGTGAGTCTTGCGAGCTGTAGCTGATGGTTCTTCCGGCAGATTTTACAAAATCCACGTACTCCCCGGTTTTGCCCTCCTCCACATAAATGGCGCGTGCACTTTCCAGTGCCTCCTCCACTTCCGGAGCGTTGGGAAATTCACTTACCAGCGTTTTATAATTATTTAATGCTTCACGATTGTTGTCCATGTTATAATAAGCAATACCGAGCCTCAGGTAAGCCCTTGGTTTCAGCGAATTGGCTTTGTCTGTTCCTTTCACCACTTTGTTGAGGTAAGGGATGGCCTCTCTGAATTTTTCATCGCCGAGGTAGGTATTGGCAATTTCCATGTTGATACTGGGTACGAGTTCTGAAGATGGATACTTACGTTCAAATGATTCAAGTATTCGAATTTTTTCTGTTCCGCTTTTCACTCCTGCAATCATGGCCAACTGGTAAGTTGCATAATCACCTGCCTTCCATGAATAGTTCAGGGCAGTATTATACATCTGCTTTGCTTTTTCGAATTCCCGGCTCATAAAGGAACAGTCTGCACTTCGCAGGTAAGCATCCTGCACCATATCAGTAGAATTCAGCGCTATGGGCTTTGCGACCTGGTCGAAAAATGACTGTGCAACTTTATAATTTTCCTTTCGCAGGTAACTATACCCAAGGTTATACCGCGCATTTGCAGGATTTACTTCGCCGGACTGGTAGGCAGGACCCGCCAAATACAGGTTAAAATACTTTATGGCATTATCAATATTGTTCTGGCGGTAGGCTATTTCGCCTTTCCAAAATTGTGATGCAGGCAGGACGGATGCATTGTATTGATCCTTTAGAATCTTATCGAGTAGTGCATCGGCTTCATTTAGAGCCTCATCATTGATCATTTCCATTGCGCGGCCATATAACACGCGCGGATATAATTTCTTTGCTGCATCAGACGGATTTTTAAGGCCTTCAATAAGCGTAAGCGCATCCCGGTAGTTGTTGGTGCCCGTCATCATGCTTACCATGAGTTCGCGGGCCTCGTTACTATAAGTTGATGAAGGAAACTCTTCGAGGAAACCACGAAGTTCATTTAGGGCCACGTCCTGGTAACCCAATTCATAGGACAATTTTCCATAATTAAACTTCGACACTTCGTGTTGCTCCCTATTGCTGCTGTTGGCTGCCGAAAATGAAAAAGCATTTCTTGCGTTGGCTTTCTGATTGGTTTTCAGGTAAGCGTCACCGAGAAGGTACATAGCACTCTGGCTTAAAGAGTCACTGCCTTCAGTTAACAGCTTAAATCCATCGATCGCTTTTTGGTATTGTTTGGCATCGTAATAAGCATAACTAAGCTGGTACTGATCCTCCCTGCTGATCTTCGGTGTTTTAGCAGCATATGCTTCCAGGAAAGGAAGTGCCCTGGAAAATTGTTTTTTATCGAAATATCCATGACCTATCAGCCTCCTCATCTCAGCATCATAATAAGAAGACGTTGATTTCTTCAACGCGGCTTCAGCATATGAAATCGCTTCGTCACGCTTTCCCTGTTGGTAATAGATGTTGGCAATATAAAACGGGACAACCTTACCGTACTCAGGATGATTCTCTACTTTTTTAAACGCGTCAAGAGCATCAGTATAATTACGGTCGTTGAAGGCAATAAATCCATAATAATAGTTGGCGTCGAGATAATTGGGATCTTCCGGTAAAAGCCTGATAGCATTGAGCGCAGGCTTGGCCTTATCAAATTGTTGCAGGGTAAAATAGCCATAACCCTGATGAAATTTCATGTCGGCAATTTCCCTGTTGCTCAGGTTAGCTACATTGGTTTGGTCATACATCAGGATCGCATTGCGATAATCTGTTTCACGGAAATAATATTCACCCAGTTGATACGCCATTTTTTGCCGCAATGGCATATTACTTTGCAAGGCTACGAACGACTTGGCCTGCTCCGCAGCCGTGGGTTCATTTTGTTTCAGTCCGCAGACAATGGCATAATAATCCACTTCCTCGAACGGAATGCGGTAGTTAACATAGTCTGTTTCACGACGATTTTGTAATAGTTCACGAAAAATCGGGTACGCAAGGCTGTATTGCTCCTTCTGGTAAAGTTCTTTTGCATTATGGTAGGATGCTAAAGGATCCGTGTATATCCTTGTTTGCTGCGACAGTGCGGACAAAGATGCCACTAACATCAAAAGAAACGAAATGGTTGTTCTCAACATATTGTCAAATGTCTACTAACGTATGTTATTAAAAAACTAAATGCGTTAAAAATAAAAGGTTCATAAGGTGAAGACGCAGGTTATTAAACTGATGTGGATAAAAATTGCACCAAAGTGCATATTATCGGCGGCACAACGAATAATTTTTTGTTAAAACTAAATTTGATTGGTAAGCACCGTAAATTTGTTATCATGAAGATAGTTAGCACACATTACAATAACCTGGCATTTAATCTGGCTACTTTCCTGTTGAGGTTGGGATTAGGAATATTGATGATTCCTCACGGATACGATAAGCTCATTCATTTTGTACAATATAAAAAAGACTTCATGAATTTTCTTGGATTGGGGTCAACAATATCACTGGGTATTGTGGTTTTCGCAGAATTCTTTTGTTCTGTTTTTTTGATTATGGGATTATTCACACGAGTAATTGCCGCGATATTATTTATTGAAATGCTGGTGGTAGTGTTCAGTAAACATAACGGACAGGTTTTTGGAGACGGAGAGCATGGTATGCTCTATCTTACAGGATATATTGCAATCGTTTTACTGGGAGCGGGAAAAGCGAGTCTGGATGGCATCCTGGGAAAATGATAACCTTTTAATTGCTGATTATGGCTAGCCCGCAAGTCTTTGCATCCATTATTACTATTGGAGATGAATTACTCATTGGGCAAACCATTGATACCAATAGTGCATACATGGCACAGGAACTCAACAAAATTGGTATCTGGGTTCACCGCAGGGTGGCCGTAGGTGATGTCTGGGAAGATATCTGGAAATCACTTGAAGAAGAAGGCAGGGTTAGCCAGGTGGTGCTGATCACTGGCGGACTTGGACCAACGGCAGATGATATCACCAAACCATTGCTTTGCCAGTTTTTTGGCGGCCATCTGGTGGTAAATGATGAGGCACTGCATAATGTCAAAAATATTTTTGAAAATATCCTGAAGCGCCCCCTCCTTGAACGCAACTTAAAACAGGCAGAAGTTCCAGATGTCTGTACGGTCATCCTGAATAAGCGCGGAACAGCGCCTGGTATGTGGTTTGAAAAAGATCATCGGATTTTTATCAGCATGCCCGGGGTACCGCATGAAATGAAAGGCATGATGACCAACTCCGTATTACCGAGGTTAAAAGAAAAATTTGATCTGCCTCCCATAATCCATCGCACCCTGCTAACGGCCGGCATTGGCGAATCTTTCCTGGCAGAACGTATAAACGATTTTGAAACAACCCTTCCAACTAATATAAAACTTGCTTACCTCCCCAATTATGGCATGGTAAAGTTAAGACTGACGGCAAGAGGACGCAGTGAAAAGCTATTGGCAGAACTGGAGTCTGAATTCGACATGCTCAAAGAAAAAGTGCATGACGTAATGGTAGTTGACGAAGACTTAACCATGCAGCAGGTTGTAGGCAGACTACTATCGTTGGCCCAGAAAACCATAGGCATGGCCGAAAGTTGCACCGGTGGATATCTGGCCCACCTGGTTACATCAATTCCGGGTAGCAGCAATTTTTACCAGGGATCAGTGGTCAGTTACGCAAATACTGTAAAACAGGATGTCCTTGGCGTTGAGCCTGCGGTAATAGAGCAATTTGGGGCCGTTAGTAAAGAGACCGCTTCGCAGATGGTAAAAGGTGCCCTTCGTGTTTTGAAAACAGATTATGCACTGGCCACTACGGGCATTATGGGGCCCGATGGAGGTACCGCGGAAAAACCTGTAGGTACCGTGTGGATCGGAGTAGGCAATGCATTTAAAACCGAAACGCACCATTTCCAGTTTCGGTTCGACAGGCAGCGGAACATGGAACTTACGGCGACGAATGCACTCAATATACTGCGAAAGTTCATCCTCCAGGACCAGTAAGTGGTATTAGGTCGATTTGTTTACCTTTGAAATGATTTCAAACGTGATGTTCAGTGAGGCCAAAATGCCATGCTGAACGCACTATAAAATAGATTGCATATGTCATTAGTTGACCTGGTCATGCCTAAGATGGGTGAGAGTATTATGGAAGCCACCATTTTGAAATGGCATAAAAAGCCCGGAGATACCGTTAAGCAAGACGAAACACTGCTTGAAATTGCCACAGATAAAGTGGATACTGAAGTCCCTTCAACAACTGAAGGCACCATAGAAGAGTTATGTTTTCAGGAAAATGATCTTGTGCCCGTGGGTGCCGTAATCGCCCGGGTTCGTTCCGGCGTAGTGGCGACACAGCAAAATCAACAACAAACGCCGCCAGGTGAAATAGCACATAACAACAACCAGGAAGTTGAAGCAGAAGAGGTGTCAGATATTCCTTATCAGCCTTCTACTATTTCTATCAATAAACCTGCAACAGCGGTCCGTTTTTACTCACCTTTGGTATTGAACATAGCGGCCAGTGAAGGAATCAGCATGAGTGACCTGGAAAAAATTCCGGGAACGGGAAATGAAGGCAGGGTTACCAAAAAAGATATCCTTGATTATGTCTCTGTAAGGAGAAGCGGAAAGCCACAACCGACCCGTGAGCAAGTCCCGGTATTTACAGCTCCTGCGGTCCAGCACGGATCACCTCAACGTCAGGAAAATACTGCTCCGGTAAGTTATTCAGGCAATGCAGAGATCATTGAGATGGACAGGATGCGAAAGGTCATTGCTGATCATATGGTGAGGAGCAAGGCAACTAGTGCACACGTCACAAGTTTTGCGGAAGCTGATGTAACCAATATGGTGATATGGCGAGAAAAAATCAAAAAAGAATTTGAAAAACGTGAAGGAGATAAAATTACTTACACACCACTATTCATAGAAGCTGTAGTAAGGTGCCTGAAAAAATACACATTATTAAATTCAAGTGTAGAGGGTGACAAGATCATTATTAAAAAGGATATTAATATAGGTATGGCTACAGCCCTGCCCACCGGTAACCTGATCGTTCCCGTTATACGTAATGCTGATCAACTGAATACTGTAGGCATTACAAAACAAGTCAATAACCTGGCAAATGCAGCAAGAACAAGAAAGCTAAGGCCTGAAGATACGCAGGGCGGAACGTTCACTATTACCAATGTAGGCACTTTTGGCAGTCTCATGGGAACACCCATTATTAACCAGCCACAGGTGGCTGTACTGGCAACGGGTGCAATAAAGAAAAAGCCGGTGGTTATTGAAACAGCCCAGGGTGATAGTATTGCTATTCGTCACATGATGTTCCTATCCCTTTCTTATGATCACCGCATTATTGATGGTGCACTGGGATCTACGTTTTTAAGTGCGATCGTAAAAGAACTTGAAAATTTTGATGTAAACAGGGATATCTGATAAAGCCGTTAAAATTGATACTGTATCAGATAGATTTTTCACATTGCATCATAGGCAGGCTGTGTTGAATGATCATGCAGCATCAGAAAGATATTTGACAAGACATCTTTTCGCAATAGGAAGCAATGTTTCTTCGACCGGAAATTTTAATGGTGATTCTATACCGTATACTGCAGGATTTGGCAATTGGGTCCGGTAGCGGATAAGTTCTGATTTAATTTGTTCGTATGTGTTCACCAGGTTTCTTTCCCACTGAGCCACAAACTCTGTTTTTATACTCCGATATTTTTCATCGTGCTTTTCAAAAAAACTTAACCTGTACTGGTAGACCCTCGTTTGTTTGATCGTGCCGTCGCACAGGAAAAAATATCCTTCTTTAGTTTCCAACGGAAGTAATCCGACAGGGAATATGACGAGCTTTTCTTCAACAAATTCATATATCTCGGTACCATCCTGAATAGTATTATTCATCCTGTTAATGGCGTATTGAATAATCTCTTCCAGTTCTTTCATCAGGTTGTCGTCGTCTATTATAGATTGATACAGAAGTTCAAGTTTCAGAATATCGGGCTGCGTCAGTTTCTTTGGAAAATGTTGCTGCAGGTAAGCTTTATTTTGTTTGAATGCGATCAGGTTATTATAATGGAGGATAACGTCACCAAGCTGCGGATATAGCTTTTGTTGGTCAAAGTGTTTGTGGATCTCCTGTAAATATGCCAGGAGTGTGTATTTTTTTTGCTCGAAGTCGATATAACCTTCCGCAAACCAGGTATGGGATAATGTCTTCATACTACTTAAGTTAAAAAGTATTCATGAAATCACCATAAGGACTCTCTAATACAATTGTTAATAACAGCCCCTGCTTACCGCTTAATGTTGAACAATAGCCATTATCATGTCTCCTGCTTAGCGCTCAATATTGAACAAACGTTATTATCATGGCCCCTGCTTATATCTGAACGTTGAACACTATCCATTATTATAGACCCTGCTTACAATGCTTGCAGGATTTGTATCCACCTAAATTAATCAAGGCCCCAGTCCCGGCCTTTTTCCGTTGCGGGTATGCCTTCTGTGATCCACCGGGTAGGCTTTTCACCTTTGAGTAACCAATCAAAAAACTGTTGTTCGCGGATCGACAAGTCTTTCTTATTTCTACGCTCTTCGAGATTATGCTTTTCACCGTTATAATTCAGCAGCCAGACTTTTTTGCCCAGCCTCCTCATGGCCGTAAACATTTCGATGCCCTGGTACCACGGTACAGCTCCATCGTCATCGTTCGACATAATCGCCAGCGGTGTTGTAATTTTCGGAATGGAAAATAAAGGAGAATTGTCTATATACAATTGTGGTTTTTCCCACAATGTTGCCCCAATCCTGCTTTGTGATTTCTCATATTGGAATTGCCTGTTCACACCTGATTCCCATCTTATCCCACCATAGGCACTGGTCATATTAGCCACGGGCGCTCCCGCCCAGGCAGCACTGAATAGTTTAGTGCGGGTGATGATGTAAGCGATCTGGTAGCCACCCCAGCTTTGCCCCTGAAGTCCAAGACGGTTACTGTCTGCCAATCCTCTTTTAACCATTTCCCTGGTACCACTTACAACGTAATCAAAGGCAGACCTTCCAGGGTAACCGGTTTTATAATGGATGTCTGGCACCAACACCATATAACCGCGACTTACAAAAAACGAAATGTCAAGACGGCTCCTTACAGGTGCCGGCTGCCGATACTTAAACAGTGAATCTGACAGCGTTTCATAGAAGTACGCTATTAACGGATATCGGCGGCCGGCCTGGAAGCCCTCCGGCTTGAACAACATTCCAGCGGCTTCCTTTTCATCATATGCCTTCCACTTCACTAATTCAACAGTTCCCCATGAATAGGCAGACTGCTGTGCGTTGATAGCGCTGAACTTATTTTCTGTTCCATCATCAAGCTTTACATACAGATCAGGCGAACGCTCAAATGTCTCTTTAGTGTATCCATATATGTTAGTATTTCGGGATTTCACCAGGTTCCCCAGGGAGAATGGCCCTTCATCAACAGTAGCGGGGAGCATTCTGGACATTCTTTTATAGCTTGCCAGCCCGGAATGTTTATTGACTTCATTGAACGTCGTTAATAACAAGGTTTGTGCTGGTTGAAGGAATTTTTCGTCAGGATCGGTGGACAAATACCTGTACACGGTCTTCGTTCTTCGGCCCTGCCCTGCTGTGATACAGATTGGCGAGGTTTTTCCTTCGGGATCAATATCCCAGATATCGAAACGGTCATATACCAAGAGTGAAGCATCACTCATAGACCATTTTGCCATTCCATACGGATTGGGATAAGCAGGCATATCGAACTGTTCGTCATAAAGTTTAGTGCTTATTGCCGATGAAATATTACGTGTAATGCTGTCGTGCCAGGTAAAGTAATGCCTGGCTTTTTCATCATACCAGTAGATGTATTTACCTGCCGGCGACACAAGAGCGGTTCCATCAAGGTCTTTTTTTATAAGCACCCGCTTTCCCGTCTCCGGGTTTATGGCATAAATGTCCTTTTTCGTTGCACCTTCCCATTGCAGTGATATTCTTTTACCCTTATCCGTTATACCGGCAAACATATCACCGTCATTTTGATCGGGAACAATTATATCAGGAATTTGCTCATCACCCAGTTGTACCATTCTTGACCAGGTAAAATCGTACATAGCACGGTAGCTCTTTTTCAGATCCCGTTCAAGATTTTTGAGTTGTTGAGGTTGCAGGTAATCATCATTATAGTGCCAGACATCGAGCTTCACCAGGTCCATTTCGACGAGGGTTGTATCTTTCGGTGCCCTTGCAGGTGCAGTGCCAAAAAAAAGTCTCTGGCCTGATTTGCTGAATTCCAAAGGAGCATACTGGCTCACGGTCCAGCCCAGTTTCATACCCGTCGACATATTGTCTGTAAGCAAGGTCGCCGTATCCGTTCCGTTTTTCCAATACCAGAGTTTATAAAATCTCTGTAATGCTTTGGCGCTGCTGTCCCGCTCCGCTGTAAAAGCGATTTGGTAGGCGTTGTCGTCAATGGCAAACTGTGTGAATTCATTGCCGGAGTTACTGATGGTGTCAAGGTGATGTTCAAGGGAGCGATACACCATCATACAATTCATGCTTTCGGGAGCACCTTTTGCTTTCCGTCCTTCAAGTACGAGCAGTTTTCCGTTCTTACTCCATTTCAATTCACTGATTCCGGGTAATGATGTTTTCCGTCCTTCATCAATGTCCATAATCAATAGTTCGCTGCCTTCGTCAAAAATTTCAGCAGAAGAAAGCGTTGTTTTACTGGTATCTGTGGCTTTATAACGAAGAACAGCAATAGGACCTGCAGCGTCCTTGGGTAGTGAGTACTTTTTTACAGTTGCCATTTTTATAAGGCTGTCATTTTCCACCCCGATGTTACATATTGAGTCTTTTGGCAGCTAATCAGTTTTCCTCTTTTTGATTTTTGCTTCCCTG
>JANMMA010000262.1:0-1690 GCA_031372815.1 Sphingobacteriales bacterium | reverse complement strand
ATGTAAAGCCTCGTTCTACTTATTTTCATTCTTGCACTGAAATATTTATTATAAAAGTTATGGGCAGCATTGGACCTCAACGGTCTGCGCACGCGCCCAGGTCGCAAAGCAAAATCTTGTGAAGTAATGGCTAAGGGCGCCGAGATCGACGAAAAGTTGCCGATGTTACGTCCTGTAGCTGTTGTTGCGCCGCCTGAACCATCTCAGGCGTGCCAAAAGAGAGTCTGTAAAAAGGTATATCCCCAAACTCACTGGGAAAATAGAAAATATAAGATGAAGAAAAATTGATTGATCGGTTGAAGCATTAAAGGGTTATTCACTTTACTAAAGCGAATGTTATCGGTCTGATTCCTAGAGATTTAACGCGGGATAGAGTCAACCAGCGACCCTATGTTCCTCATTGCACTGCGAGGAGTATCGGAGGAGCGGCGATACCATGACGGATCTCTATATACGCTTTTGGGAAATGCGATGGTTTTCTAAAAAGAATAAATCAATGAACGATTACCAGTGAAAGCGATAAAATAATCAATATATTAGGGTAAGTGAAGCACAAAATGCTAAATTTAATAGTTTGACTGATTACATAGTTGGGATTTTGACCGGCAATTTCCCGCAACTTGGGCGGAGTATAAGTAAAACAATCCTGTGGGGAGCTGCTTTCTACCAAGCGTTGAGGACTCCAAGCTAGTGTGCTACCTATTATAGCAATTTTGTGGTGGAAAGTCAATACGTAAAAATGATGAAATTTTGACATAAATTTTTCCGTACTGAAAGGAAAGCAAGGGCGCAAAGAGAAGTTCTTTGCGCCCTTGCTTTTATTCAACACAGAAAAACAGGAAAACTACTCCCAAATGCCGGCAATGTCACGCAGTGTTTCCGAATCAACCAAGCTGATCCGGCGATATCCTAACTCCACCAACCCCTGCCGTTTGAAATCACGTAGGATCGCACTAACTGTTTCACGGTAGGTGCCTAAATGATCCGCCAAGGATTGATGGCTTACACCTTTGATCATCTCTGTTTCCTTATCGGCTAGTTCGATCAGGAGCGCCGCCAACCGTTCTGGCAATTTTTTGTATGCGACATTTTCCAAACTATTTTCTACTTGGAAAAGACGCGCGCCATAAGTTTGCAACAAGCCCCATCCCAAAATTGGGTATTGCATGGTTAGATTACGCTCTTCACCTGACAGCACCATCCAGACTGAAACTTGATCGACCGCTTCAACAAAAACATTGGGACCGCCCGGATTATCAAAAGCGCCTTCACCAAAGACTGCGCCAGCCTCGAGCGTGGCAATTACCAAACGGCGTCCCTCATTATTTGTACAAACCATATTAACTTTGCCGTTCATCAGCACATACATCTGCTTCGACAAATCATCAGCCGTGGCCACTAGTTGACCACGTTCATAATGCTGCGCGCGTATCGCATTGCTAAAGATGGGATCTTCTTCTTTTAACAGCGCAAAAGCCTGCGTCAAATTTTGATAACTCTGATTGTTTGTTGTTGATGTTGAACCATATGCTGAAGGGTACATGGTTAATTTCATGCTCGACCCACTTTCTTCCTGAAAGGTAATAATAGAATAAACAGGTAAATATTGTGCAAAACATGTACAATTATTAAACCATACATATACATTTCTGTCCACACCCAATAACGCAGAAGTAACGTGATAATTTTC
>JANMMA010000253.1:0-3154 GCA_031372815.1 Sphingobacteriales bacterium | reverse complement strand
ATAAGAGGCGACAGGATTGATATTGATGCGCTTGAAATAATTTTCAACGTCCTTTTGCGTAAAGATCTGGCCCGTCATCGGATCAATATAAAAATGGATTTTATACTCGGGCGATTGTGTACTGAAATAATCATGCGATGTATCAAAGTAGGCGAGGATGTATTGCCTTGGAATATTTACGGCCTTCACAGGAATATCAAGCATTTCGCAGAGATACTGATATAATATCCCATTGGTGATGGAATTGCCTCTTTTGGTCTCGATAACTTTGTTAAGCATGAATTCTTCTTCATGCTTGTAAGAAATTTCCACTCCCTTGAACTTATGATAAGAAAAAAGGATCTTATTGACCACATTAACCTGTTCCAACGCTGTTAAATAACTGTTTAGCTCAAGCCAGATATTGCGCCTGAATTTTTCAATGTCGTGGATCAGCGGGGAAGTATGAAGGTCGGGAAATTTGAACCTCGAAACCAGTAATGCACCTTCTATCAGGTCCTGGTATTCATTTTTGTTCCATTCCTGTAAGTCCATATGCAGCTCACTGTAGTGCAATCTGTGGATCAGGCTTTCAATCCTTTCCTGCACCTGTTCAGCCGGACTGTTTTCCCATAGACTTTCCAGGTTGGGGATAATTTCTTTGCCGAAACTGATGATACGGTCGCTCACCGTAGTAAAAACTTCTTCATCAGGATCATCAATTAAATGAAATAAGGCGGATATTTCTCTGTTTTCTTCCATGAAGGGGGGTATCTATTGATATGACGCTAAACAATATGAAATTATTGTTATCGTATTCTCAAAATAAATATCGGGGGAAGAACGTTAACAGCAATTTTTTACTTTTCCACAGCCGGTAAGAAATTGTGGATAGATGTAATCGAGCTCATGCCGGATAATGCGAGAATGAGTAACCTCCAACGATACACAATTCAACATTGGAAAACCATTTCCACATGATCGCATTATCGCATTGACACATTTTATTTGGCTTTCTTACGCCTCGCATTTTTCTTCGGCGGATTAGCAATCGCGTCATCAATCATTTTTTTGACTTCATCGATGCTTAGTGTAGCCGCTTTTTCCTGCTGTTCTTTGGGGATGGGGAAATTCTTTAAACCTTTTTTAATGTAGGGCCCATAAGGTCCGCGGAGCACCTGTATCTTTTCTTTTTCAAAAAGTTGTATGGTCCGTTCTTCCTTGGCTTTTCTTTTTTCAACGATCAACGGTGTTGCGACCTCAAGGGCGATTTCATAGGGATCATATTCTTTGCCGAGCGAATAAAACAATTTATTGTGGGCTATATACGGACCAAATCTCCCTATACTTACCAGCACTTCGGAACCCTCGAACTCACCCAGTGTGCGCGGCATGCGGAAAAGTTCCATCGCCTGTTCGAGGTTGATGGTTTCAATACTCTGTTCCTGTTTGAGCTTTGCAAATTTTGGCTTCTCTTCTTCGTTTGCGCTGTCACCAATCTGGACCATCGGACCATATCTGCCCATCCTGGCAATTACTTTTTTACCAGACAGAGGATCTATACCCAGGTCCCTCTCACCACTGATGCGCTCCGCATTCTCCATCGTGTTTTCCACGTCTTTCTTGAATGGGAGGTAAAAATCATCCACCATCTTATTCCACTTCACTTTTCCCATGGCGATCTCATCAAATTCACCTTCTATCCTTGCCGTGAATCCATAATCCATGACATCATCAAAATGCTGCAACAGAAAATCTGTCACTACAAGTCCGAGGTCAGTGGGAAATAACTTTGATTTTTCTGCACCGGTCATTTCCTGTTCTGTGGTAGATATTACTTTCTGTGTCGGATTACTTGCACTTGTAGTTTCAGCAACATTATTACCTGTCAACACCATCACACGATAGTTTCGGCTCACACCTTCTTTGTCACGTTTTTCTACATACCCACGTTTAAGGATAGTCGAAATGGTAGGCGCATAGGTAGATGGCCGGCCAATTCCCAGTTCCTCAAGTTTTTTCACCAGGGAGGCTTCAGTATATCTTGGTGAAGGCCTTGAGAACCTTTCGACAGCTTTCATTTCTTTTAAGTCCAGCACCTGGCCTTTGGTAAGTGGGGGAAGCATACTCTCATTTTTTTCATCCTCATCATCCTCGTCCCTTCCTTCCATGTATACTTTCAAGAATCCGTCGAATTTCATGACTTCGCCAGAAGCCGTCAGCAGATCGTTGTTGGTACTAATGCTGATCTTGGCCGTTGTCTTTTCGAGTTCTGCATCGGCCATTTGTGAAGCCATGGTGCGCTTCCAGATCAGTTCGTATAACTTTTGTGCGTCCTGTATGTCAACCGACATCCGATCCATATAAGTGGGCCTGATCGCCTCGTGTGCTTCCTGCGCCGATTCATTCTTATTCTTATACTTCCTGACCTCTACATACTGTTTTCCATATGCGGTAGTGATCTGTGCCGTTACATCTGTAATAGATGTTTCACTTAGGTTCACACTATCGGTACGCATGTAGGTAATATAACCTGCTTCATATAATTTTTGTGCGAGGATCATGGTCCGGCTTACACTGTAACCCAGTTTACGACTGGCTTCCTGCTGAAGGGTGGAGGTAGTGAAAGGGGCCGATGGTGATTTTTTGGCCGGCCTTACCTGGATGTCGGCGACCGTATATTTTGCGCCAATGCAACTCTGGAGGAATTTTTCAGCGCTGGCTTGGGTCGACTGCTTTCCGCCTTCTGCTTTAAAGGTTACGTTCTTTTTATTAACGTCATTGGCGGTGAAAAAAGCGTCAATGCGAAAAGAACTGATGCTGTTGAATGCATTGATCTCTCTTTCACGTTCTGCAATAATCCTTACGGCTACGCTTTGTACCCTTCCGGCACTGAGGTTATTCCTCATGCTCATTTTTCTCCAGAGGATGGGAGAGAGCTCAAAACCTACGATCCGGTCAAGGATCCTCCTGGCCTGTTGCGCGTTCACCAGGTTAAGGTCAAGTGTCCGGGGATTTTTTACAGCTGCCTGTATAGCGGGCTTGGTGATTTCGTGAAAAACAATTCTTTTGGTGGAGACTGGGTCCAGGCCTAGTACCTCACACAAGTGCCAACTGATGGCTTCTCCCTCACGGTCCTCATCCGTTGCCAGCCAGATCTCATCAGATTTTTTAG
>JANMMA010000200.1:0-2836 GCA_031372815.1 Sphingobacteriales bacterium | reverse complement strand
ATAAGGAAACTGTACTATGAATTTAAGGAGTCGGAAAAAGTTCTTTATATAGCTATGTTTCTGCTAATTCCGGTGTTCTGGCTCAGCAGTCGATTTAATACCAACGGATTTCTGTCCGGAGCATTGTTACTTACGGTTATTAGTATGGTTTTTTTAAAAGACAAGCACTTTGTTCAGGCATTTATTGCGGGATTTTTTATAGCACTTAATACTTATGGCTTTATATCAGGGAAAAACCATGTGTTGTTCTCGCGCAGAATGCCAGGTGTTGGCATTGTACTTTTTACAATTTCCATAATAATAATTGTTTATAGTTTGTTTTATATAATAAAAAACCTTGATGGTCTTTTTCCGATTTGGACGAGTACGATTGCTCTGGGATTTTTAGCTATTATTTCTGCTATTTTAGGAATGTGGACGATGATCAAAAATTATCATTGGAATGCTTTTTTTTGGATAGCCTCTGCAGTAATCTCCGGTTTAACTTTTTACAGAATTGGATTTATATTGCCTGCAATTACTTCTGTAATGATTCTTCTTATATCGATATTTAACGTATTTGACTATAAGAGGTCCGGTCACCATATTGTAAGTTAATATAAACCCCAGTGTCTCCAACTGCCAGTTAATGTAAAATCGTGTAATGGTGTCAGGCCTGTTTGATATATTTAAGGAGAATTTTGTATTAATCCAGATCGACTTCATTTATGGAAAAAACAAGGCTGGAAGCATTCAGTGATGGCGTTATAGCCATTATCATTACCATCATGGTACTGGAATTGAAAATTCCGGAAGGACAAGAATGGAATGATCTTTTTCCACTTAGTGCGAAGTTTTTGAGTTACATGATCAGTTTTATTACCATCGGTATTTACTGGGGCAACCATCATCATCTCGTACATACAGCAACTCGGGTGACCTCGGGGTTTATGCTCGCCAATCTGCACCTGCTATTCTGGCTGTCGCTAATTCCTTTTACTACGGGATGGATGGGGCAATCGAATTTCTCGGAAAAACCCGTGGCCTTATATTCATTCAATTTATTTGCTTCAGGAATGGCTTTTTATATTCTCAAAATGGCAATTGAAAGGACTGCTGAACCCATTGCCGGAGTTGCCCACGCATTCAAAAAACTTTCATGGAAAGCCATTATTTCTCAGGTTACTTATTTCATTTCAATCCCACTGGCTTTTATTCACCCTGTTATCTCTGTTGCATTAACGTCCGTGATAGCAATTGTTTGGCTTCTGCCCGACCGCGGAATAGAAAAAGCTATTCAATAAACTGCGGCTAATTTCACTTATTTGCTGAACCTCAAGTCGGTATAATTTTACTGCAATTAATGCGCGGTTAAAAAAGGGATTTGAAAGCAATGGCGGAGCTCTTTTTACGTTTGAAAGAAACAAAATTCAAGCTCTATGAAAAAGATCTATGCCATTGGCATTCTTTCAACCCTGTTTTTTCTATTTGCCATGTATAGTTGTTCAAAGGACAACAATAACAATGCTCCTGCTGCAAATGACGAAAACAACACAGTAGCATTAACAAACGTAAAAGTTTCATCTGATGCCCTTTACGATGATGTTTCCACAGAACTGATTCAGGTCAACACAGACAATGGACTTACCGCCCAGCCATCTAATGTTGCACAAGCCTGTGCAACAGTTACTATTGCTCCCCTTGATGCAGCAATGTGGCCTAAAACCGTTACCATTGATTATGGAACAACAGGTTGTACCGGCATTAACGGTTATGTTCGTAAAGGAAAGATCATTTACACATTGAATAAAAAACTAATTAACACCGGTGCTGTTCTGACTGCCACGTTCGACAATTATATTGTCAATGGTTATAAACTCGAAGGCACATATACCATCACAAATAATGGCTCTGCGAATGGTCTGAATATTAACGTTCAGCTAGCTAATGGAAAAGTTACTTATCCAGATGGAACAGTATATACTAAAACAACAAACACCACCTGGGTGCAGTCTGCCGGCATGGCTACTTTGTCTCTGCTGGACGATGAGTATGATGTGACAGGTAGTGGAACAGTATCCTCTTCGGGCAACACACTCACTGCAACAAGTAAAACAAATCTTCACCGGACGGTTGTTTGTACCAATACCGTTTCGGGAATTCTTGACCTTACCTATAATAATATTGCCGGCACACTTGATTTCGGAACAGGCACATGTGATAAAGTTGCGACCCTTACTGTAGCCAATAAACAATATACCATTACGCTGCCTTAACGAAGCAGATAACTAATAGAAGGAGGACGTAAGTCCTCCTTTTTTTTGCCCTATATTTATGCAGATGATATGTTTGTTACGTTTACATTGTTTATTGATGGCTTTGCTACTTGTTGATATGGCTGTTGGACAGTCCACAGCAATGAACGCCAAGAATGTTTTATTTGCCGAGTACTCCCTTGAGGGAGCAGATTATTCCATCAATTACGAACGCATTATCATCAATTCAAAAAATCTTTATTACAGCCTGCGGGCGGGCATTTCGGTTATGCGTGACAGAAAAGCAATTCCTTTGGGCCTTGATATCAATACCGGCCAGGGGAACCACCACGCTGTCTTCACGATAACACTGATTCCACTTGTCCAAAAGCACTATTACATTGGATCAAACCAGGCCGATAACGATAAGTTTTTGTATATTTTTCCAGGGGCTGGTTACAGGTATCAGAAACCAAATGGCGGATTCTTTTTACGGGCGTTAGCCGGACCAATGATTATTCTTGATCCGCAGGAAAACGATTTCTGGAACATGATTCCTTCCGTGAAATTCAATGTGAGTGTTAGTGCCGGAATAAGTTTTG
>JANMMA010000183.1:0-2059 GCA_031372815.1 Sphingobacteriales bacterium | reverse complement strand
CCGGTTATACCGCCTTCGACCGCGGCGGTGTTACGGTAGTATTCAATACGTTTTTCCACGGCCTCTTCCCGTTCCCTGAAGGTGGCATTTTGTAAAGGTTTTGCCGTAATCTTTTCTGCACTGAATAAAACCCCACGGATCATTTGCTTAATGGTTTCTGTAATAACCTTGTGCATTTTTTCCGGGATCCAGGTGTTGATTTTTGTTTGTACCCTCTTGGCAAGTTTATTTATCAGTGACGGCTTTCGCATCATTTGCTTTTGCCATTTTTTTAATTCAGCCAGGGCCAGTTGTTCCTGAGGATCCATTCAATATTGTTTAGCTTCTCAAAGTTAATGTTAACGGTCTGGTATTAGTTTAACAAAACAGGTGCCGTCCCTGATTCAAGGTGTAGCACCTTGAAGGATTATCATAAATAACTTTCCTACCTGTAGCTTTAAAGGTATTTTGAGTAAAGAACCAAACCGTCGCGTTTTTTCCCAGGTTGCCCTGCATAAAGAGCGATATTTCAGGGCATTGGATTTTGCGGGAATTGTTCTAATTTGATATAGTGCTACCAACGGAAAACATATTAAAATTTGATTTATGGAAGAAAAACTCCACTTCGAAATTACTATTCAGGCGTCACCAAAGAAAGTCTACCAGTCGGTAATTGAAGATCAGACTTATAGGGAATGGACGGAACCGTTTTCATCTGGATCTTACTATTCGGGATCTTGGGAGAAAGGTGCCAAGATTAAGTTTCTCGGTCCCGGTAAAAGCGGCGAACTGATGGGAATGGTGAGCCGCATCGAGGAAAATATTCCGTATCAATATATTTCAATTGAACATTTGGGATTAGTAATTGGAGAGTCGGAGATATATAATGGTCCGGAAGTAGATAAATGGAAAGGCATTCATGAGAACTACACATTTGAAGATCTTAACGGTGGCACAGTTTTTAAAGTGGATTTGGATGATACAGGTGAAATGCGCGAGTTTTTTCTCGACACTTGGCCGGTGGCCCTCCGCAGGCTAAAAGAAATTTCTGAACGATAATTTTCAATATCATCCCATGAACAATCTTATTTTTCCCTGCATTTGGTTTAACAACAATGCGAAACAGGCTGCAGTTTTTTATCGCAATGTTTTTCTCGGTTCGAGTTCTCGGGAGGAAAACAAATTTGTAGTAACATTCAAAGCCGGTGAGCAACGTCTGATGTTTTTGAATGCTGAATCCCCTTTTACCATCAATCCTTCTGTTTCGTTTTTTGTTCAATGTGAAAGCTTGGACGAGATAGAACAGGCCTGGGACCAGCTCTCCGAAACAGGCAAGGTGCTGATGCCACTGGATAGCTATCCATGGGGTGAGAAGTATGGATGGGTGGAGGACCAGTTCGGGGTTAGCTGGCAACTGATGTTGGGCAAAATGGAAGACGTAGGCCAAAAATTCACGCCTTTACTGATGTTCGTTGGAAACAATGCCGGAAAAGCCGAGGAAGCTATCAATTTCTATACATCGCTATTCGAAGGATCAAGAGTGCAAGGCATTTCAAGATATACAAAAGAAGAAGGTGATGTGGAGGGCTATATTAAACACGCACAGTTCAATCTTGGTGACTATGTTGTTATGGCCATGGATAGCTCGGCAGATCATAAGTTTGATTTCAACGAGTCTGTTTCACTGGTGGTGGAATGTGACACACAAGAGGAGATAGATTATTACTGGAATAAACTTACGGAAGGTGGTAAAGAAAGCATGTGCGGATGGCTTAAAGATAAATACGGAATGTCATGGCAGATCATACCTAAAGTACTTGGTCAGTTAATGGCTGATCCTGCGCGGTCAGAACGGGTTATGAAGGCTTTTATGACGATGAAGAAGTTTACTATTGAAGAGCTGATGAATGCATGATTAACGCGGAGATCCGTCCTCCCTGCGTTATTGACATATCCCGCCCGTACTATTCAAAAATCCTGAAATGATTTTTTCGTGATATGCAGGCTGCTGGGTTTTAAATATTTCGGCATGTTTAACGCCCATTTCGCCAAGCCATTTACACCAGTATTTTTTCATGAT
>JANMMA010000175.1:0-6790 GCA_031372815.1 Sphingobacteriales bacterium | reverse complement strand
GAAACAGCAAATGGCGCCATCAAAGACCTTGAAGACGTTCAGATACCCATGCAGTTCGGCGGTCCTACTGCTCAAGCTTGATGAACTATGGGTTTGGCACCAAAAAGAATACCTAATGAATTTTACTTCATCATTTGAGCCTAAAACCCAAAGATTTTTTTCGAAAAAAAACGGGCTGTGTAAAACACAGCCCGTTCTATAAATTTCATCAGATCTGAATCTGTATTCCGTTACTGCATCATCGCATCATCACATTACCACATTACAGAACTCAGTCTACATCCCAGAAAAACCTGTTGGTGAAGACATTTATATTACCCTGTTCCTTTACATTGGCCTCGTTGGAACCGAGTTCTGACTGAGGATAATAAAGTCTGACCGGACGTTTATTTGGATCAGAAACAATAACTGATTGGGGAATTACAGGGAAACCGGTTCTCCTGTATTCAGCCCATCCTTCCATACCGTTAAAATTTGCCAACGCCAGCCATTTTTGTTGCCAGATTGCTTTCAGATGGTCCGGTGATGCAGTCCAGTCGGTCAGGTTACCACCATTAGTCAACAAGGTAGTGGCTGCTGATGCAGGGGCACCAACTAAACGAAAAGATTGCTTTACCCCTTCTTCATAATAGCTCTTTGCTGTTCCGGGTAATGTTACCGCTGCACCATATCTTTCTTTTGCTTCAGCAAGCAGGAAGTTTGTTTCTGCGGCCGTGAAGAAAATAAATTGCTTGCTCACCTGTCCTTTAACAATTTGTGACGGACCTATCGGTGACGCATTACCTGCAGTATATGCGCTTGATGATGCTCCGAAAGGAATCCCCACATAGTTGGAATTAATTTCTGCCTTTGTACTTACTCCTGGTGTTGAACCATTTTCTCCGGTGATCGCATAAAAATTTCGCTTCATTCTTACACTATCGCCCGTTGACTTGTACAGGTCGATCAGGAATTTGGTTGGCCTTGGAAAACGTCCAAGGGATCTTGTTGCGCCATTAGGATCATAACCCCACCTGTCATAGTAAGGATTTGTTTTACCGGTAGACGCAAGATAACCTGGGTTTTCTCCCGCGTCTGAGCTGGTAAGAAATCCTTCAGTTACTGCTGCAGCTTTGTTTATTTCTGCCGTGATGTATGCATCCCTTCCTGTTACCCTTGACTGCCTGATCAGGATTCTAAGCTTAAGTGAGTTGGCGAGTTTGATCCAGTTCGTCCTGTTCCCCTTGAAGGTAACATCGAAAGAACTTGTAGTACCAGGAAAAACACTTTCGGGTGTCTTCAAAAAGGCTATCGCTGTATCCAGGTCTTTAATGAGCCCTTCATAAATTGTCTTATGATCGTCAAATTTTGGAGCAAGGCTGCCAGCACCTTTCAAGGCGTCTGAGTATGGAGCATTACCGTAGGTATCCACAACTTGTTGGAATAACAAAGTTTTCATAATTCTTGATGGCCCAACAACAAAACCATAATACGCAGAATCCCTGCCTAATTTTTCAGCGGTATTAAAATCTGAGATTACATCATACCATCCATCCCAATAGTTAAAATCAACATTGGTAAAATTATAACCAAACGTATTCGTATTCAGGATATACGAACTGGACTGCATCCAATATCCGGCAAAGTAAGAACCTGTTTCATCTGCCAGCAGGTTTCCATCAGTAGAACCCACCCTCGCAAGGGCATTGGTAAAAATATATTCTGGTGTTGTTGAAATCACTTGGTTAGGGTTAACATTCACATCAAGCCAGGACTTCTTACATCCGGTGAATGCAACTGCTCCAAGGAACACCGCTATAGTTAAATATTTAAGTTTCATATTGACTTATTAAGTGTTATTAATGAAAGATCAGGTTGATATTAATACCATACTGACGGACCGGAGGTGTTTGTGAAGTAGTATTAATACCCTGTCCATTTCCTGTGGTAAAGCTGAATTCCGGATCAGTATAAAAGTTATTCTTGTCAACGATTGTAATCAGGTTACGACCGTATACTCCTACACTTGCACCGCTGAAAATTTTGGTTTTGGAAACAACTTGGGCAGGGATGCTATAAGTAAGGTTTACATCACGTAATTTGATGAACCATGCTTTGGTCACAAAATTTTCTGCGATCAATCGATAATAGTCAACCCACAAACCATACTCAGGCTCAAGAACATTTATGTCATTGTTAGCAACAATTTTTCCAGTTCCATCATCATAAGCACTGTTTGGGAATACATGAGGTGTACGGTCTTCAGTCCATTTACCCGATCCGGTAAACGTCATATCCCTTCCCAGTTGTGAAAACATTACATTACCGCCACGATACTCCCAGTTCATATTCAGGCTAAGGTCTTTCCAGCGAAGGTTTGTTCCCCATCCCAGGATATGCTTGGGAATGGTACGTCCCATATCCTTCAGTCCACCCTGGATTGGATAACCATTCGACTTATTCACCAGCACCCTGTTCGTCGCTGAGTCACGGACATATGATGTTGTTCTTAACAATGGGAAAGACTCTCCCACTTTAGCATATGGAAGCGCATGCGTAAATCCGGAAAGTGCAAATTGGTCTACACCCTGAAATAATTCAACTACTTTATTGTCGTTATAGGAATACCTGGCGCTAAGATCCCATGAAAAATTCTTTGCTTTGATAACCTGGATGCGAATGTCTGCTTCATAACCCCAGTTCTTCAGTGTACCCACATTCAGCAGAAAGTTAGGATAACCTGTAGTGTTTGGAATTTTCACCGTAATCACCTGTCCATCGCTTCTTTGACTGTACGCAGCTACGTCAAGGTTTACCCTGTTTTTGAATAACTGGAACTCTGCACCTACTTCATATGAGGTAACGAATTCCGGTTTGAGGTCCGGAGCCGGAAGCGTGTTACCTACGGTGAGTCCTACCGTATTTCCATAAGGAAATCCTGGTCCGTTTGGATAGGTAAGATCCAGACCATATACGGGAATATTGTCATTACCGTTCTTGTTATAACTCGCCCTTACTTTCGCATAATTCAACACATTTCCTTTCAGTGATGGGAAAGCCTGGGTCAATACGAAACTTGCATCAAATCCATAATAAGGATAAGAATACAAATTAGATGAACGCGAAGACGTATAGAACAGTGAAGTGAAATCGTAGCGGAATGATCCTTCAACAAACAACATGTCCTTCCAACCAACAGTTGCGTTGGCATAGTATCCGTACTTTCTCACCGTAGTGTTGGCTTCCCCACCACCTAATTCACCCTGGCGATTGCTTACATTGTAGAGGTCCGGAACAACAACAGATCCTGAAGAGGCTTCAAGAGCTTTTGTCTTCCGCTGAAAAACGTTCCAACCAATCAACGCTTTTGTTGAAAAGTCTCCGAATGTTTTTTCAGCATTCAACCTAAGCTCATTGTTAATAATATTCTCCGTTGAAATGTTATCTAAAACGCTACCTACATAATCGGTGCTTGCCCGATCAATGCCATCATAGTCATTGGTGTAATCCCATGGCGCAGGAACAAAAGCATCATTCTTTGCGTAATCAGAATAAATAAATTTCCCGGAATAGTTCTTCCTGTTACGGGTATTATTTTGTATCCCGATCTGTTCTGTTATATTCAACCAACTATTGACTTTATATGCCATATCAACACTTCCGCTGATGTTGGCATCATTGTACTTAGTACGGTTATTGTCGAGCAGAAAATAAGGGTTGTTGAAATAGTCATTGAAGAACCCATTTGGATTAGCGAACTTATTATTCTTCCAGTCCCTGTATTGGCTGATCGGAATGTGTGCAGCCTGGTTGAGCGACTCATAATAAAAGTCTGCAGTAGTACGATAAAAGCTCTGCTGTATGTAAGCTGCATTGAACCTGGTAGTAAGTCGTCCTGCATCCATACCAGCAGAAATCCTCACACCTGTACGGTTGCTCTTGTCGCTGGGAACAATACCCTGTGCTGCATTATTTTCAACGGATAACCGGTAAGTGCTATTTTCTGAACCACCATCTACAGAAACCTGGTTGTTTGTTGTAATGCCGGTATTCCAGATCTTTCTCCTTTCACCACTAAGTGGAGAATAAGGGAGTATATTCTGGCTGCCATCTTCCAGTTCACGCCCTATGATCCTCGAAGATCCATCGTAAGCATCACCATACTGCTGATTTTCAAACGGGCGCCAGTTGTCTTTCATCCTTTCCAGGTAATCAGGTTTCCAACCTGCAGATCCTGAAGACGTTGCATAGTGTGAACCATTGCCATATTTATCCTGGAATTTTGGCAGAAAGCTCAGTTGCTCTATGTTGGTAGAGTTACTGTACATCACCCTTGCTTTTCCTTTGGTACCTTTTTTAGTGGTGATCACCAAAGCACCGTTCACACCGGCGGAACCATAAAGTGTTCCGGCCTGACCACCTTTCAGCACAGAAATGCTTTCAATGTCATTTGGGTTAAGCAATGACAATATCGTTTGTGATCCGGGTGCCTGTGGCGTTCCGTCAAGCACAATCAGGGCATCATTGTTACCTGTAATGGACCTGAAACCACGCAGTGTCACTTTCACCGAGGGATCCACAGAGTTGTTGGTATTGTAAATAGCCAGACCGGATACTTTACCGGAAAGACTTTGTGCTAGCTGTGGAGAACGGCCAACCATGATATCATCACTACTGACTTTTGCCACTGAATAACCCAGTTCTTTTGGCCTGCGTCTGATTCCCTGTGCAGTAACCACCACTTCTTCCATCTGCCCGGTAGTACCTACAGAAACAGTGACCATATCAGAAGTGCCCACCGTAATTTCCTTTACGCCCGCTCCTGCTGAACTAATCTGCAAAACCGATCCCTGGCTTGCCTCAATAGCAAAAACGCCGTTGGCGTCAGCTACCACTGTAGTCTTCGTGCCCTTAACCACAACAGTGGCAAAAGGAACAGGTTCTCCCTTGTCATTGGTGACCTTACCCGTAATAGTGCGGGTTTGCCCCAGCGCCAATGCAGAAATCAGCATTAACACCGATAGCAACGATAAAATTTTTCTCATGTCGCTTTAGTTTTGTTTGGTAAAAATTAGCATCCAAATATACACTATATGAATATTGTGTTAAAATATACAATCGGTATATACATTGAGTATGACAACCTTACGTCACGTTACGCTGCCTAGAGTACGCTGATTACCAGGAGAAAATAAATTGCATACGGAACGCCCAGGAAGTAGGAGGAATGGCGAGTTTATGTTGCAGCGTGGCTTTGAAAAAACACTGGAGCCGACGGTTTACAACTATTCTTACATTGCCATAAACCAGCATTCCCCTGCCATAAAATGAGGGTATCAGGCTATAATACATAACATCGTTTTCGAATGCGTATAGCCGTGATGAATAATTAGTTGTTTCAAACATAGAGTACCTTCCGTTTACGGAAAACCTTGACTTTGGGGGACTCCAAAAAGCATCAGTATAGAGCAGGTAACCAGTTGAAACAACTCCATCCCTTACCTCCACAGATTCAACCCTGACCCGCCATTCAAGTTGCGGTGAAAAAACCCTGGAAAGGTGTACCCTCCAATTAGTTTTGGTGGCCTGACTCCCAATATTGAGGGGGAAGCTGTTGTTCCCATCAGGAAGCAGGCCTGGAATTGGTGTATTTGATGTGGATAAATTCTGTGTTTTAGTTTCCCTTTTAAACCTTGCGTACAGGATGGTTTTCTTATCGGGCTTCCAGGTAAATTGAAACAGGTAATCCCTTCCCCAACCCGGCTTATCAATGCGGTATCTAAGCCAGGGGAAACGATAAAGATCGATATAAGCATCAACTGTACATGTGCTATTTATTTTCATACTGGCACCTGCATAGATGCCCGTTTCATTTGATGGTTCCGTGGATTCCGTAAATGCATTACCCTGAAAAGCAGTATATCCCGGGGAAACCTTGCGGAATAATACAGAAAGATCGAGCCTGCCATCGGCGGAATACATCAGGCCCTGCACAACAGCTTTTTGTGCATTTTTATTGATCGCTGCTTCACCAAAAAAATGCAGGTTATTCAGTGTATAATGGTAATCTACACTGTAATTGGCCATATGGTTGCCCGTAAATGAAAAGCGCCGGTAAGGTTCTGGTTCGGGAACAAGAGGCAGGTTAAAAATATGGTGCATTGCATTCCATCCAAGCTTCAGCGCTTTACGCTGATAAATCAATATAGTACCAACAGACAATATTTGTAATGCATGTTTATCGGCGAGCTCTGCAGCTGTGCGATGATAACCTGAAGTGAGCAATGATGATGCGTATTTGACATTATTCACGGAATCAAATTTGATATTTGCATCAATTCGCTTGCGCGACAAAAATATCCCCAAAGACCAATGCTCCTTTCTGAACATCACTGCCGCGCCGCGATGAAAACGGTTTTCATCATTCGACCTGAAAGGCAGTATCATAGGCAACTGTCGTTTGATCATAATAGGCAGTCCGGTCTTTTTCATGGCCCTGCCCTGCCAGTGAACCAGTCCCTGACCCATGTTCAGTAAATAGTCGCCTATGACCAGCACCTGCAATGGTTTTCCTTTTCCATACATGGCCAAATGAGATGAAACAAAGGATATACCCCTACCCCCTTGAAAAAACCGTTCACCCATATCTTTTTCCACATTCACATTGAATTGAATCCTGGCCGACCGGAATTGATATCTCATCAATACAGCAGGCAGGCTACCCAAATATTCTTCACGTGTTGAATTTCGTATAGCCATCCGCGTTAGTAACTGATGTTTTGCAGTACGGCGCACTTCCTGTATTGCCCCC
>JANMMA010000381.1:0-7343 GCA_031372815.1 Sphingobacteriales bacterium | reverse complement strand
CGGATCGTGCAATTAAAACAGACTGCTGACAAAAATAAAATAGACCTTACGGATGCTGTAAATCAACTGGAGGAAAAGATACAGGATACGAGACGGGAGATCACCCAGTCCCTGACCACCTGGCAGAAAGTTCAGTTAAGCAGGCACCCCGACCGGCCCTATACGCTAGCTTATATAAAAAGGATGTGTGAGGATTTCGTGGAACTTCATGGGGACCGGAACTTCAGGGATGACAAAGCAATAGTTGGTGGATTTGCGAAACTGGGCGATGAGACCGTAATGATCCTCGGCCAGCAAAAAGGTATAAATACCAAGATGCGACAGTTGCGAAATTTTGGTATGGCCAACCCTGAGGGTTATCGCAAAGCACTAAGGCTGATGAAACTGGCAGAAAAATTCAATAAACCCGTTATTACATTGGTTGATACACCCGGCGCATACCCCGGAATGGAAGCTGAAGAACGGGGACAGGGAGAAGCCATTGCCCGGAACATATTTGAAATGATTCGGTTACGGGTTCCCGTTATATGCGTGATCATCGGTGAGGGTGCCAGTGGTGGTGCCATGGGTATTGGTGTGGGCGACCGTGTGTATATGATGGAAAACACCTGGTATACGGTGATATCGCCGGAAAGTTGCAGTTCCATATTATGGCGGAGTTGGGATATGAAGGAAAAAGCTGCAGATGAATTGAAGCTTACTGCTGACCATATGATGAAGTTTGGATTGGTCGATGGCATTATTCCGGAACCATTGGGCGGCACGCATTGGGACTATGATGAAGCCGCAGCCATTCTGAAAAATCACCTTATCCCCATTATACAGGAACTAAAAAAAATATGTCCTGAGCAAAGGGTTAGCCAACGTATCGATAAATTTAGCAAAATGGGTTTCTGGGAAGAAGCCAATGTATAAATCAACTCGGGAGATGTCAGCAAATTATTTTATGGGTACCGGTGTGGCCATGGTCACACCATTTAATGCAGACGGCAGTATTGATTGGAACAGCCTCGAGAAAGTCATTGATTTCCTTTCTGCAGGTAAGATTGAATATTTAGTAGTGATGGGTACTACCGGCGAGAATGTAACCGTAAGTAAAGAAGAGAAGCAGTCAATCTTTTCCTTTGTTGCCACCCATAACCATGCATCCCTTCCGCTTGTTGCGGGCATTGGTGGAAATAATACGCATGAGGTTATTGAAGGTTTGAAGCATACTTCACTCGATGGCTATAGCGCCATACTTTCTGTTAGCCCGTATTATAACAAACCCAACCAGGAAGGCATATTTCAGCATTATAAAACGATCAGTGAAGCTAGTCCGCTTCCCGTGATCATGTATAATGTTCCAGGCAGGACAGGTATGAATGTTACTGCAGAAACTACCTTAAGGATTGCAGTAGCATGTCCTAATATTATTGCCACAAAAGAAGCCTGTGGTAACCTTGAACAGGTAATGCAGATCATCAAGTATAAGCCTCAGGGATTTGAGGTGATCAGCGGCGATGATGCATTAACGTTACCCATGATAGCTTGCGGAGCGATTGGTGTCATTTCAGTGGTCGGCAATGCATACCCACTTGAATTTTCTGAAATGACGAGGCTTGCACTGAAAAGTGATTATGCTGGAGCACGCAAATTACACTATGCCCTTATCGATATTATATCTTCCATGTTTGCAGAGGGCAGTCCGAGTGGCGTCAAAGCCTATATGCAACTTATGGGTCTTTTGGAAAATCATTTCAGGGCACCTGTATATCCTGTGGGTGACGCAATGTATAAAAAGATAAAGTTGATGAAAGAACAATTCCCTGTGAACATTACTAACGCTGTTCTTTCCGTACAATGACGTTACAAATTTTATAATTAACCAATCTTCAGGAATCTGAATGACGATTACACATGTACCAAATTTCCCAATTACCTAATTACGCAAGGTCTTCTTCATCCATTTGATCAATTCGTCTGGCCATTGGGTTTTAGACGCTTGATTGTGCATACCGAAACCATGTCCGCCTTTTTCAAAAAGCATAAGTTCTACGGGAATATGATATTTTTTCAAAGCATCTGCATACACTATTGAATTCTGATAGTTGATGGGATCGTCCTTTGCATGTGCGAGAAATGCAGGGGGAGTTTCTTTATCTACCAATAACTGGTTTGAATACGCATCAATTTTTTCTTTCGAGGGATGTTCTCCCAATAGGTTTTTTCTTGACCCTATATGCCCAATGCTGTCTGAAAAGCTGATCACCGGGTATATAAGAACGGTAAAGTCTGGACGCATGCTGATCTTTCCTGAATTTATCAGGGCATTCCGGTAATGCGTGGAAAGGGTGGAGGAAAGGTGGCCTCCGGCAGAAAAGCCCATGACACCCACTTTTTTAGGATCAATACCAAACGTTTTAGCTTTCGACCTGACAAGAAAAATGGCCTGCTCTGCATCCTGCAATGGTCCGATCTCTTTGTTATCCATAGTGGCTGTGTCAGGTATCCTGTATTTCACCACGAAAGCTGCAATGCCCTCTTTTTGTAGCCATTTCGCCACATCGTACCCTTCATGGCCAATGGCATTGATACCATAGCCTCCGCCGGGAAAAATAATTATGGCGGTAGTCAGCGTCTTGCTTTTTTCCGGCAGGTAAACGGTCAGTGTTGGCCGGGAAATCTTGCTAACGCGCAAAATCCCGTCTGTCCCGTGATCAGTTACTTCATTGTCTGGGCCGGGCTTGGCGCCTGGAATGACACCTTCGTAAAGCGGCATGGTTTGCTGTGCCATAGTTGTTAAACTGATCAAAAGAAAACAAGCGAATATGATAAACGTCTTCATGATAGCGAAATAATGTTTAGACATGGAATGTTGACCTTCAACATTACCTGACAAGATACGTTGTTCCTTCAATGGCGAGTTCGGTATTGGGAAAAACGGCTAAAGCCTCCTCAAGGAACTGGCTCAGTTCACTATACTTACTGCTGAAATGACCGATGATCAATCTGCCCGCCAATGAATTTTTTGCGATGGTAGCTGCCTGTCTGGCAGTTGAGTGAAAGCGAAGTGCAGCACGGTCCTCGTGTTCGTTCAGGTACGTTGCTTCGTGATAGATAAGACTGGCCCCTAGCAGGATGGGGCA
Source organism: Sphingobacteriales bacterium (assembly GCA_031372815.1). GTDB lineage: Bacteria > Bacteroidota > Bacteroidia > Chitinophagales > Chitinophagaceae > Pollutibacter. The sequence goes on along the minus strand of JANMMA010000381.1, from coordinate 4,215 downwards.
AAGGCCTTCATCAAATTTAGTGTCTGCACAATAAGCGTACACCCTAGGTAAGGCTGCTGGTTTAGTAACGAGTTGGTTTTGTACAATGGAGCCATCAGGCTTTGTATAATCCTCTCCTTCCTTCAGCCTCGCATAAAACGAAGAAGGAACCTGGAATGTTTTTGCCATCTCCGGATCCACTTTGCGCTGTTTTTCTTTCTCACGGAAGAGAAATCCCCAGCAGTCGATCCGGTGCTGCACTTTAAAACATTGCACCGAAAGTTTTTTGCCGTCCATGATTTCCCTGTTTTCTTTTAGGGGGTGAAAAATCAGGGGATAGGTCAGCCTGGTATCCGCCACGTCAAATATCTGCTTAAGTATAGGCTCGAGTGGTGCAGGGGCGTAAAGATGAAGGTCTTCAGTGCGGTTTGTGAGGCTGTAACTGTTCAGTAATCCCGGCAGACCGAAATAATGGTCGCCATGAAGGTGTGAAATAAAAATATGGGCAATGCGGCTCCGCCTTATTTTATAGCGGTTCATCTGTATCTGTGTGCCCTCACCGCAATCAATCAGGAATGCGGCCTCATCTACCATGAGCACCTGTGATGTAGGGTGCCTGTCGTGCATGGGCAGGGCAGAATTATTTCCAAGTATGGTAACAGCGAACATAGGATTAGCGGGTTGGCGGATTGGCGGATTTACGGATTGACGGATTAACGGATTTGCGCATTGATTGCATTTCTTAATGGTGTTTTTATGTTGACTTAACCGCTCAAATATAAATGTATTTCTAAATCCGTTAATCCGCTAATTCGTCAATCCGTCAATCGCCAAAGGCGTAATCCGTTAATCCTCGAAGAGGTCCCGCTCCATTTCCTCCATCTGTATGATATCCCAGGCTTCGCTTTCAGTAGGCGTATAGTTCATCACTTCCAGCAACTCCTGTTCGTCGAGCCATTTTTCAAGGGGTTTTTGCAGGCAACAAAAAACCAATGAATGATTGTTGTCGTAACTTAATTGCTGAAGGCTACAAAGCGAAACTGCCGCATCAATATCGATTTCGGCGACCTCACCGAGGTCGAGGATGATATTTTTAACTTCTTTTTGCGTTAGTAAAGCAAACGTTTCCTTCAAAGCCTCTGTCATATTAGCAGAAAACCGTGATTCAAGTATCGTTATGACATGGAATTTTTCCTTGGTATCAATTTTGACATTCATAGTAATGTTGTAACGCGACTATTATCATGATTATTGAACCTTTAACCTTCACCTACAGCGGAGCGGTCATCCAGGCGTTGATGTTTTCTAACTAATTGAGCACTACTGCACAATAAATAGGTATCGGCCTCAGTTTCAGTAAACAGAAGTCAAAATTATTCGTTATTATTGTAACGACTCAAAAATTAAATAAAACCTCGAATGGATAACAATTTTTCGGCCCAGGTTAAAGAAATCATCTCTTTTAGCAGGGAAGAAGCGTTGAGGTTAGGCAATGATTTTATTGGCACAGAGCATCTGCTGCTCGGATTGATCAGGGAAGGAGAGAACACTGCCGTTAAGATCCTTAAAAACCTTAATGTAGATCTGTATGAACTACGAAAGGAAGTTGAACTTGCTGTAAAAGATAAAACAGGAAAGAATATCGGTAATATCAATAGCCTTCCGCTAACGCGCCAGGCTGAAAAAGTAATCAGGGTGACTGTTCTTGAAGCCAAGGCTTTAAAAAGCCCAATGGTGGAAACGGAACACCTGATGCTGTCTATCCTTAAGAACAAGGAAAATATTGCTACACAGATATTAAATCAATTTGATGTGGACTACGATCTTTTCCGCAATGAACTGGGCGTTGTAAAAAGCAACGACGTTCGCAGCGAATACACAGACGATCCGGATGATGACTTCGATGAAGAAAAACGCGGATACCAGCAAAAGGCCAAGCAACAGGCAGGTAATGTTAAAAGCAAAACGCCGGTGCTGGATAATTTCGGTCGTGATATCACCCGTCTCGCAGAAATGGGAACACTTGATCCCATTGTTGGCCGCGAAGAAGAGATCGAACGTGTTTCTCAGATTTTGTCAAGGCGCAAAAAGAACAACCCCATTCTCATCGGTGAACCCGGTGTTGGTAAAACAGCTATCGTGGAAGGCCTTGCCCTTCGAATCGTTCAGCGAAAAGTTTCCAGGGTATTGTTTGATAAGCGTGTGGTATCCCTCGACCTTGCTGCACTGGTGGCCGGTACAAAATACCGCGGACAATTTGAAGAAAGGATGAAGGCGATCATGAACGAACTGGAAAAAAATCGTGACGTGATTCTGTTCATCGACGAGATACACACTATTGTTGGTGCAGGTGGAGCCAGCGGATCCCTGGATGCATCCAATATTTTTAAACCTGCACTTGCCCGTGGCGAACTGCAATGTATCGGTGCATCAACACTCGACGAGTACCGCATGTACATCGAGAAAGATGGCGCACTCGACAGACGTTTCCAAAAAGTGATGGTCGATCCACCCAGTGTGGATGAGACCATGCAGATCCTTGAAAATATCAAGTCTAAGTATGAAGATTATCATAATGTAACCTATGCTGATGAAGCGATCGATGCCTGTGTGAAATTAAGTGACAGGTATATCACTGACAGGTTGCTGCCCGACAAAGCCATTGACGTAATGGACGAAGTTGGTGCAAGGGTTCACCTGAAGAACATTAATGTTCCACAGGAAATCCTGGACCTGGAAAAAAAGATCGAAGACATCAAGCAGGAAAAAAATAAAGTGGTGAAGAGCCAGCGCTTTGAAGAAGCTGCTTCACTTCGCGATAATGAAAAACGCCTGCAGGAAGAGCTTGAAAAAGCCAAAAATTCCTGGGAAGAAGAAAGTAAACACAAGCGCTATCCGATTTCAGAGGAAGACATCGCCGAAGTGGTGAGCATGATGACCGGTATCCCCGTAAAAAGGATGGTACAGGCAGAAAGCGACAAGCTGAGGAATATGTCGACCGATATGAAGGCGATGGTGGATGGACAAGATGAAGCCATCCAGAAAGTGGTAAAAGCCATCCAGCGTAACCGTGTTGGTCTTAAAGATCCAAAAAAGCCCATCGGAACATTTATCTTCCTTGGACCTACGGGTGTCGGTAAAACTGAATTAGCGCGTGCGCTTTCCCGTTATATGTTCGATTCAGAGGATTCACTCATCAGGATCGACATGAGTGAGTATATGGAAAAATTCACGGTGAGTCGTTTGATCGGTGCACCTCCCGGATATGTTGGTTATGAGGAAGGCGGACAGCTTACCGAAAAAGTAAGAAGGAAACCGTATTCTGTAATTCTGCTTGACGAAATCGAAAAAGCGCATCCGGATATTTATAACATTCTTTTGCAGGTATTGGACGATGGACAGTTGACAGACGGATTGGGAAGAAAAGTGGATTTCAAGAATACACTCATCATCATGACGTCTAACATTGGCGTACGCCAATTAAAAGATTTCGGAGAAGGAGTTGGTTTTGCCACTGCTTCGCGTGTTTCAGGAGCCGATGAAGCCAACAAAGCCGTCATCGAGAAAGCACTGAAGCGTACGTTCTCTCCTGAGTTTTTGAACAGGGTAGATGATGTGGTAATCTTTAATTCACTTGATCGTAACCATATCTTTGAGATCATTGATATCCTCATGAAAGGTGTGATGAAGCGTTTGAAAAACTTGGGATTCTCTTTAGAACTCACTGAAGAGGCCAAGAATTTCATTGCCGACAAAGGCTATGATGCACAGTTTGGTGCAAGGCCTTTACACCGGGCAATACAGAAATACCTGGAAGATCCGCTGGCGGAAGAAATTCTGAGCATGAGCATTAAGCCCGGGGATGTTATGATCGCCGGTCTTGATAAGGAAGCCCAGAAACTAGTGTTTACCCTTAAGGAAGGAGCGGTGGTTAGTTAAGCGGGGTCATGAGACTACAGAATGCAGGACAATCAGAACATCAAATATTTTAATATAAAACCGGCGGATTAAATTCGCCGGTTTTTTTAATGTCCCAATAGTTTCTAATCCCAATAGTTTGTAATCCTAATAGTTTGTAATCCCAATAGTTTCTAGTCTCAAATTACCAGGTTCAAGTTGCTAGTCTCAAGTCAATAGTCTTAGGCTCCGTTCATCATTGTTGGTCACTCCCGTCTCCAAAAGCCAGTCTAATTTCTCTTTTCTATATTTGCCATATGTTTTCCCGGAAAATTATCA
>JANMMA010000099.1:0-5775 GCA_031372815.1 Sphingobacteriales bacterium | reverse complement strand
CTCGGCCGTAATGCTCAGCCCGTCTGCACTTAATTTTAGTACCCGCAGATCCCGTTCTTTCAATGTGGCCAGTATCAAAGTATTTTTCCATTCAGGGATGATATCAGCATTATAAAAGTCAATACCGCAGGGTGCAATAGTCGGTGTCCATGCCCACAACGGCTCCTTAACATTATTAGCGGCACAAAATATCTGCTCCTGTGCTGTGTTGCAAAACCCCTCAACATTTGGCCAACCATAATTGCGGTTACGTTCAATGATATTGATCTCATCATCAGTGCCCGCTCCATGCATTGAAGAATACAAGATGCTTTGATCAGGGGAGTATACCAGCCCTTGTGCATGACGAATACCGGTAGCCCAAACGTAATTTCCGGGCACAGGATTATCGGAGGGCACAGAACCATCCAAATTCAGGCGTAGAATTTTACCATTTAAGGAATTAATGTTTTGCGGTGTAGATTGATCACTACGATCACCAGTGGAAAGCAGCAGCCTTCTGTCTGGTGATATTACCATGCGACCGGAATTATGAAAAGTGGTAGTGGCCTGGATATTATCAATCAATACAAAAGGGTTAATTAAAGCATCCTGCAAAGCATCATAGGTATACCGCACGATTTTTACCCTCGGGGTACCGGGATGATGTGTATAATACAAAAAAACATGAGGTGAGGTGCTGAAATCAGGATGGATGACCATCCCAAATAAGCCGCTGGCCATATTTTCAGAGGGCACCGGATTGTCGGTCCACAGATCAGGAATGGAAGACAGAATTTCAAAGGTTTGTCCTGTTTCAGGATTTAGCCTTGTTATTTTTCCATTGCGTTCACTGTACCAGATAAAATTATCAGGACCCCAACTTAAATCCCAGGGAATGAATAAATTATTTTTGAGGGTAGCGGTATCAATCAATGTACTACCGGCCAGCACCTGGCTGAAAGAAAAAAATGGAAAGGCGGATAAGAAAGCAATGGTAATTATACGTTTTATGAGCATGGGTCTTGCATTAGAACAGCAAGAAAATTTTACAAAACTGATGCCACTGGTTGCAACAGTGTATAGCAGATATATCAGTAAAAAACCATATTCGTTTAGTGCAGGCATCCTAATTGAGTAGTTAATTTTGTGTTGATATATTTACAACCATGCATTATATCCTGCAAATTATGTTTCCATTCTTAGGACTTTATCTTACGGGATTTGCGAAACTGATTTTACCCGTGCTCGCAATACTTGCTATTATCCTGGCAACCATTTACATTATCGCTGCCATATCATTTCGTAATCATTTCAAGAAAGACATCAGGGAAGGGATTAACAGCACAGCGCGGGAAATTTCTTTGCTCAAGTCAACAGATATTGAACACCTGCCGGCGCCGATAAAAAAATATCTTGCGTATGTGGGATGCATTGGCCAACCTAAGGTGAACTATTTTACCGTACAGCTAAAAGGTGAGCTGAGAAGCGCCAACAATGCACCATGGATGCCATTTTCATCTGAGCAACACAATTTTATTCCCACTGCCTGGCGATTATTTTTTTTAAAGGCAACCATGAAAAATCTTCCAGTTGCTGGCTATCATCGTTACCAAGATGGAGAAGCGTTCATGGATATCCGGCTGTTCTCCCTATTCAAAGTGCAATACCAGTCCGGCAGGGAAATGGGTATTGCAGAAACAGTTACTTTTTTCAATGATATGTGTTGCATGGCTCCTGCAGCATTGATCGATGAAAGGATCACCTGGGGCAATACGCAAGGCAATAAGGTAGAAGCTAAATTCACCGTGAACGGTATCACCATTTCAGCTGTGTTGATCTTTAACGATGAAGGCAAACTTGTCAATTTTTTATCAAACGACCGATATGCTTTACAGAGCGATGGTTCATTGCTACAATGTCAATGGTCCACTCCGCTCAGGGACTATCGTGAAGTGAATGGGTATACGCTGGCCAGAACTGCTGAAGCCATATTTGCCTATCCCGAGGGCGGTTTTACCTATGGCAAATTCCAGATTCTCAACATCTCTTATGACCCGGAAAAATAGCGCTCGCCTGATTGTCGCCAGTGTATGCTGAAATGGCCTCATTTCTTAACTTCAATAACAAATGAGCCAACATGGAAAACTATACTATACCCACTGCTACCCGTATCGGGCATGTACACCTAAAAGTATCTGACCTGCAACGTGCCGTCGGATTTTATTGTGATCTGTTAGGTTTTGAAATCACTACACGATACGGTGACCAGGCTATATTTATATCGGCTGGAGGTTATCATCATCATATCGGACTGAATACCTGGTATAGTAAAGGCATGCCGCCCGCACCTGAGAGGGCCGCCGGGCTATTTCATACCGCTATCTTATATCCTACAAGGAAAGATCTTGCTATGATTTATGAAAGGCTTTCTAAGGCTGGATATCCGTTTACGGGACTTTCGGATCATGGTGTTTCTGAGGCACTATACCTTGATGACCCCGACCATAATGGTGTAGAATTATATTGGGACAAACCTAAAGAAGAATGGCCAATGAACCCGGATGGAAGCCTGCAGATGTATACAAAATCACTTGATCTTGTCGGCCTGTTGGCTGAATTAAAATAACCCTTAACGGGACTTAGTATGATGATTACCTGTTTGGAATGCGGTCAACATTTTAAAGGGAAATTTTGTCCCAACTGCGGACAATCAGCTGCGATTAAACGTTTGTCTGCCGCTGTATTACTGGAGGAGATTCTTCATTTTTTTACCCATCTGGAAAGTGGCTTTATTTTTACATCATGGAATTTTTTGGTGAGACCTGGAATTTCGTCAATGGAGTATATATCGGGCAAAAGGAAAAAATACCAGAAGCCGGTCAGCTTTTTACTCATCTGGGCTGGCCTTTACATACTTCAGCATAATGCGGACATAAAATATTTTCATTATTCACTGAGCAGGGAGGTGATTTCGGGGCTTAGCATACAGGAACAGTCGAACCTTTTGTTCCGGGAGCATTTTACCATATTTCTTATCCCTGTACTTTTTGTTTCAGCGATCCTTCTCTACTTCATTATGGCAAGGCCGATTTTTAATTTTACAGAATTACTGATTCTTTGCTTTTATGGTATGGGTGTTTATTTTATGTTATCTCTGGGAAGTGATGTTGTACTCGGAGTAATATTCCGAAAGAATATTTTAGAAATGGAAGTATTTATGTGGCAGGCGCTGATGTCATCAATATATAATCTGTGGTTTTCATACGATGTCTTTAAAAGATTGAAATTGCGATTCTTTTGGTTAAGACTGTTTAGTGTTGCAGTATTGGTAATGATCAGCGGATGGTTGATCATGTTCTACCTGCCCATGTTATGGATATATCTCTCATAACGTTCCAATGAACTAGGTTTAAAGAGGGAGAAGGGAACTTCATTGTAGGATTGAGGGAAGTCGATATCCATTTTTTCATTCACTTTTTAATCGCTCTTATACACATAAATCCAGGGAATTCGTTGAGTTCTTTAAAGTGCCTTGGATCTAAGCGCTCAAATTCTTTAGTTGGTCTGGGCTCTATTAATTTGTCAATATAAAAACCGTTTTCAGTCAACGGTCTAATGCACTCGCTCAACGGCCTTCTGAAACTATTAATTTCCACTGCTTTGCCAAAGCCTTTCCAGGTGCATTTAACATGCTCAATATCAAAATATCGTTTTGATTTGAAGAAATTAAATTCTGCAAAAGGGTGTTCTATGGATATAACTAGTACTCCGGTGGGCTTTAAAACCCGGTGAAACTCTTGCATCGTTAATGTCCAGTCCTCCATGTAATGCAGTGCAAGGGCGCAGATAACGACATCAAAATAATCACTGTTTAGACTTGCAAACGGAGCCGACAAATCCTGAACGAAAAAAATCCCTCGGCCTTGATTCCGCTCTGCGGCTAACTGTATCATCTTCGGGCTGATGTCAAACCCTGTTACGTCTGCACCGCGGGACAGCAGTATTTCTGCATATTTTCCAGGCCCACAAGCGGCATCGAGGATATATTTACCTTCTACTTCAGGCAAAAGACCAAGCGTGTTTGGCCGGTCGTAGTAAGCGTTGTGCGGCTTATGTTCAATTAACTCATTGTACTTTTCGGCCATTTGTTCATAGGCTGCGATAATCTTTTCTTTGATCATTTTATAAGTGTTGGAGTAATTAGTTGCAGGAAAACTATGTAATATTATAACAGGATTACTGGTGCCCGGAAAAGCAATTTATCGGGTACAATTTATGGCTTTAGGGCTTCATTGTGTATTAAATTCCACAGTAGACGCTAAGGGTACTACCTGGAACCGCTCTTACAGTGAAATTAAACGGGTCCGAATTTTGTAACTTGTGATTACCTAAAACATTCAAAATGGAAATTCTAATCACTCTTTTAATTGGTGCCCTTGCCGGCTGGCTGGGTAGCGTTATCTACCAGGGGGGCGGACTTGGCCTTCTCGGAAATATTGTAGTAGGTATCATTGGCAGTTTCGTCGGCTATTGGCTCCTTGGAAAACTGGGATTCAGTTTCGGCAGTGGAATAGTTGCAGCCATCCTAACAGGTGCCATAGGCGCAATTGTTATTTTGGTGATTGTAAATTTGCTGTTCAAGGGAAGAGCCTAGTTTTCATCATTTGGGACGGTGTTGCATAACCATGCAGCACCGTTCTTACATCCTATTGCACCCGATGCCGATAAGCAATTATGAGCGGATGATCCAACTGGCAGAGGACGTTTTTGATGTGAAAGATGATCCTGATCAACTGGACGTTAATGAAGGTGTAATGGATCGATTGAGGATGATACATCCCGCAACCGCTTCTGAGTTCAGTGATCCTAATGGTCCCATCACCTGGGTGCTCATCATACCTACTACTACAGAACTGATGAACCGTTTTCTTGCTCAGCAAATCTCAGAGAAAGAATTATTTGAACTTACGCCCATCGGTACCCGATACCAGGAAATCTATCTCTGTTCTGCCATGGTGCTGAAAGAATACCGCAGAAAAGGAATTGCCAAACGTCTGACCCTCGAGGCTATCAAAAGCATTCAGAAAGACCATCCAATCAAATCATTGTTTGTCTGGACCTTCAGCAACGAGGGTGAGATGGCAGCAAAAGAAGTTTCTAAAATTACCGGCTTGCCCTTACATAAGCGAGGGTCTCAAAGTCAAACTCCTTACTAATTATTCTTCCTGGTTGAAAGTAACAGGGTATCTCGAACGGGAATCCATTATTCGTGTGTAAATGGAATTGCTGTCTTAATTCTCTTGTATCTTAGGACATGAAATTTATTTTACCGCTCCTGCTGCTTCTCTCAACCACACTGTTTGCCCAGACCCCTCCGGGTTTATCGATGGTGAAGGAGGCCGATTTAAAAAAAGATGTATACGATATGTGTGCGCCTTTTTTCAGGGGCCGAGGTGGCGGGACTATTGATGAGCTTAATGCTTCCGTATGGCTTGCCGAAAAATTCAGGTCCCTTGGTATTAAACCCGCAGGAGACCACGGTGGCTATTATCAGTATTTTAATCTCTGGCGCAATGAGATCGGCGAGCGCTCGGTCATCAGCATCAACGGAAATACACTGCAGATGTGGAAAGACGTGGCAGTATCGCAAATGGCCAATGCAACGCTGGATGGTCCGGTAATATACCTCGGTGATGCACTATCTGTTGATACAAGTGCAGATGTAAAAGGAAAAATTGTGGCCATCGTTGCGAATGCAAAGGGCATAAACCTTGACGTGTCCCTGCCTACCTG